>CAZFXH010000215.1:0-2026 GCA_964522905.1 uncultured Anaerolineaceae bacterium | reverse complement strand
GTCGTCGTGCCCGAGGACGCCGCTGAACCCACATTCGCAGCGCAGTTCGAGATCGAACGGTTCGGCCTCCAGCCGCGCGTCCGACAGGCTGCTGCCCTCGGTGAGCATCCGGAAGGCCTGCTGCAATGCCGGCTCCGGGATGCTCGAAGCGTGGCGGATGCGAACGAGCAGGACGGGCAGGCCGGATGCCTGACGTTCACATTCGCTGACGAGCTCGGCAACCAGCGAGACCTCATGCACGGCTGCCCTCGGCAACCAGCTCGGGTCCGGTCCGCGAGGTCACCAATCCCGCCACCGCATCGACCACCAGCGGAAGGGCTGTGTCGAGGAGCGGCGACAGTCCATCGCCCAGGGCGAGTGACTCCACCCCGACGCTGACGGTGAATACGTCGGGAGCATGGCCGTACATTGCGTCGGCTAGCGCGACGAGACTCGGCGGGTCCAACCGATGCGACCATGTCGGCGCACCGCCGCCGGCTCGTTCCACGCGGTCGATGCTGAACGTGCCAGCCGGACGACCGTGACTCGCGTCGACGAGCACGACCAGCGTGGCCTGGCTGACGTCGAGAGCAAGCTCGGGCGTCAGCTGGTGGCATCGGACGACCGTCATCCCAGCCAGGCGCGGATCTCCGGCAAGGCGCTCAGCGGCGTGCCAGCCGAGCCCGTCGTCGGTCCGCAGGGGGTTGCCATATCCTATGACGAGGACCCCGTCGGTCATCGCTTGAGCTCGTCGACGACGGCTCCGTCCGGGCCGATGAGCTGGACGTGGAGCGCCATCTCGCCGAGGGCGTGAGTCGAGCACGACAGGCACGGATCGAAGCAGCGGATGACGGCCTCGACCCGGTTGAGCATCGGTTCGGTCAACTGGGCACTCTTGACGTACCGCTGGGCGACCTGGCGGACGCTGCGATTCATCGCAAGGTTGTTGTGTCCGGTCGCGATCACCAGGTTCGCCCACTCGACGATCCCGTCGTCGTCAACCCGGTAGTGATGGATGAGGGTGCCGCGTGGCGCCTCCGATACGCCGATCCCCTCGTTGGCATTGATCTCGGCGAACGAGCGGACGCGCGGCGAGAGGATGTCCGGCCCGCGCAGGAGCTCGTCGATCCTCTCCGCCGCGTAGAGCGCATCGATCAGCCGGGCGTAGTGGTAGTGGAACGAACTGCTCGGGACGCGTCCCAGCCGGCCCCGGAACTCGTCGAGCTCGGCGTCGGCGCGCGGCGTGCCCATCTGGTCGGCCACGATCACCCGCGCCAGGGGACCCACCCGGTAGATCCCGCCCGGATAGCCGAGCGCCTTCCAGTAGGTCGACTTCAGGTACGACCAGGGTTCGACCGCCTCGCCGAGGTAGTCCTGGTAGCCGCGCGGATCGATCCGGTCGGCAAGGTACTCGCCATCGGCGTCCACGACCCGCAGCCGGCCGTCGTAGTAGTCGACGTTGCCCGCCTCGTCGACGAGGCCCATGAAGGCGGACCGGAAATCACCGAAGACGGCCGCCTCCTCCTCCCAGCGCAGGAGCGAGGCCTTGTACCAGGCGAGCGCCCGCTCGATCGCGGCGATCGCCTCGGGGACGGTCGACAGGATCCGGTCCCGCGCCTCCTCCGCGAGCGGCGCGTCGACACCGCCGGGCACGACCCAGGCGGGATGGATCCGCTTGCCGCCGAGCCATTCGATGATCTGCTGGCCGAACCGGCGGACCCCGACCCCGTCGCGGGCGAGCTGAGGATTCGACTGGGCGACCCCGATGATGTTGCGCTTCGCGGGATCGGCGTCGAAGCCGAACAGGAGATCCGGCGACGAGAGGTGGAAGAAGCTGAGCGCGTTCGACTGGACGATCTGGGCGAGGTTCATCACGCGGCGCAGGTCGGCCCCGGTCGGTGGCGGCTCGACGGCGAGGATCTCGTCGCAGGCCCTTGACGACGCGATCAGATGGCTCACGGGGCAGATGCCGCAGATGCGGGCCATGATCGATGGCATCTCGTGGATCGGGCGCCCCTGGACGATCCGTTCGAAGCCCCGGAACTGG
>CAZFXH010000214.1:0-8550 GCA_964522905.1 uncultured Anaerolineaceae bacterium | reverse complement strand
GTGACCCCCGTGTCGTCCACGACCGCCGAGCCGTCCTGCACGACAGCCACCCAACCGGCGGGGAGCGTGCCTTGGACCGCGAGGCAGGCAGCGAGGTCCGGCATCCAGACCGCCCGAGCGAGCAGGCGCCGGACGCTCCCGGTCGCATCCCGACGGACCGAGTCGGCCAGTCGCCCGCCACCCGCCGCGCTGACCGCGTCCAGGCAGCGACGCGTCGCAGCGTCCGTGATCGAGATCTCGCCCGTCAGCCGTTCCTCGATCAGGAGCCCCCCGCGCTCGGCGGCGAGGTCCGACACCCTGGCGACCGGCACGAGATACGCTCGAGCGCGGTCGGCCAGCGCCGCCTCCACGGCGGCCCGCAGGTCCGGGTCCACGGCGAGATCCTCATCGACCCGTCGGCCACCCGCCTTGCGAGCGGCCCGGGCGATCGGCCGGCGTTCCTCCTGTTCCAGGTGATCCGCCATGCCTTCCGTTCGTCCGCGCAGTCCCGCCACCGCCGCCGATGCCGCCGCCGCACGATCCGCCGTGGCCGCTCGGTCCGCCTCCGCGGTCTCGAGCGCCGCCCGCGCCTCTTCACGCGTCGCGTGGGCCGACGACTCGGCGGCCAGCGCGGTCTCGAGGGCGGCCCTCGCAGACTCGTGCCGCGCCGCCACCGCCACTCGGCGACCCTCGACATCCGCAGCCGCGGTCGCCTCTTCGGCCGCCCGACGCTCCGCTTCCGCCAGCCGACGTCGAGCGGTCTCGGTCTCCGCCTGTCGTGCCCCTTCGGCCCGGCGCAGGGCCGCCAGCTGCTCCCCGTGGGCCTGCGACGCGGTTCGCAACGTGGCCAGCTCGGCCAGCGCATCGGCCAGCTCCCGATCGGCCTCGGTGACGGCGGCCTCCAGATCGAGGTCACGGGCGGGGACGGGCGTGGCCCTGTTCCGTCGCTGGACAGCCGCCTCGGTTTCCGCTGTGAGGCGTTCGTCCGACATCCGCACCCGATCGCGCTCGATCGCCTCGAGATCGGCGGTCAGTCGACCGTCGCGGAGCTGGAGGCCGGTCAGGGCAGCCTGTGCGGCATCGTGCGCTTCCCGTCGTTCGCGCTCCACGGCCGCTCGTGCGGATAGTTCCGCTGCAAGCGCGGAGGCTCCGGCCTCGGCCGACTCGAGGTCCGCCATCGCCCGGTCGGCCTCGGCCTGCGTTCGCTCGCGTCGGGCGCCCGCCTCCGCGAGGCGTGCTGCCGCTTCGTGCCAACGCGCATGGGTCGCCGCCAGCAGCGCGGTCGCCAGCTCGTCCCCGATGCTCGATCGCGTCGTCTGCTGTTCCGCCTGGGCGGCCAGCCGGCGGGCCTGCGGCCGCAGCTCGGCCAGGATGTCGTCGACGCGGGCGAGGTTCGCCTCGGACTCGGTCAGTTGCTCTTCGGCCTTCCGGCGGCGACGCTCGTGCCGTCGAACGCCCGCCACCTCCTCGAACAGCGGCCGCCGTTCCTCCGGTCGTAGCGCCAGGGCCTGGTCGACCATGCCCTGGCCGATGAACAGGAAGGCGTTGTCGGCGAGGTGCGCGCCGTCGAGCAGGTCGACGAGGTCGCGCAGGCGGATGCGCTGCTTGTTGAGGAGGTACTCGTTCTCGCCGCTGCGGAACAGCCGTCGACCGAGCTCCAGGACCTGGAAGTCGACCGGCAGCAGGCCGTCGGAGTTGTCCAGGACCAGCGTGACGTCGGCCATGCCCTGCGCGGAGCGCTTCTCCGACCCGGCCCAGATGACGTCCTCGGCCTTGCGGGAGCGGAGGGCGCGTCCCTGCTCCCCGAGTGCCCAACGGAGCGCATCGGCGAGATTGCTCTTGCCGGATCCGTTCGGCCCGACGACCGCGCTGATCCCGCCGCCGAACTCGACGTTCGTCCGCTCGGCGAAGGACTTGAACCCCTGGAGGCGCAACGCGAGCAGGCGCGGACCGGCAGGCCAGGGCCGGGGTGAACGCCCGGAAGCCGGCGCTTGCGCCCGCGCCCCGCCGGATCGAGCTTCCACGCCGTCCGTCATGCGTTCACCGGCTCGTCGCGGACGCGACCCGCCTCGCGTTGCGCACGGATCCGCTCGATCGCCTGGGCGGCGGCGTCCGTTTCGGCGACCCGCCTCGACGTCCCCTCGCCGACCCCCAGCATCTCCCCGTCCACCCACACCTCGATCCGGAACGACTTCTCATGGTCGGGTCCGGTGGCCTCGAGCAGGCGGTACTCGGGCCGAGCGCCGGAGCGCCGTTGCGTGTACTCCTGCAACCGGCTCTTTGGGCTCTTGAGGCTCAGGATGGGGGCCTCCAGCTCGAGCTCGGGCGAGGCCAGGCCGATGAGCCAGTCGCGCACGAGGTCGTATCCGAGGTCCAGGTAGAGCGCACCCGTCAGCGCCTCGAAGGACGAGGCGAGCAGGGACGGGCGTCGCCGCGCGCTGCGCTGGGATTCTCCCTCGCCGAGCAGGACGTCGGCACCAAGTCCGATGCGGCCGGCGAGGCGGGCCAGGCCTGTGGTCGACACGATGGCTGCGCGCCGGGCCGAGAGGGCGCCCTCGTCGTCGTCGGGATGTCTCAGGAAGAGCGCCTCGGAGATCGTGAGGTTCACGACGGCGTCGCCGAGGAACTCGAGGCGTTCGTTGTGGCCGCGCGCCGCGTCTGGATGTTCGTGCAGCCAACTGGAATGGACGAGAGCCTGTTCCAGCAGGTCGAGGTCCCTGACCGGGAGCCCCAAACGATCGGCGACGGCCCGCCCCGGTCGCACCGCCGGACTGGCCGAGGCCGGGCTAGGTGGACTTCTCGTCGATGTAGTCGACGGCGTCCTGGACGGTCCGGATCTTCTCCGCGTCCTCGTCCGAGATCTCCGTCCCGAACTCCTCTTCCAGGCTCATGATGAGCTCGACCAGGTCGAGCGAGTCCGCATTGAGGTCGTCGACGAACGACGCCTCCGGCTTGACCTCATCCTCGTCGGCGCCGAGCTGCTCGACGACGATCTTCTTGAGCCGGTCGTACGTTGTGGCCACTGACTCCCTCCTCGGAGCTGGGGGCTGGGGAGATGGTCCCGAGAACGCCGTTCATGAGGCGCCGCATCGGCTCTCCGCTGTAAGTGCGTGCCAGCTCGACCCACTCGGCGATGGCCACCCGGGCCGGCGTGGCGGAGTGTAGCACCTCACCGAGGGCCGTTCGGAGCAAAGCGCGGTCCATCTTGGCGAGAGCGGTCACGGGGTACTGCGGCGCGACGCTGCCGATCTGCGCGTCGATCGCGTCGCGGTGGGCGACGACTGCACCGACCAGCTCGCGCGCCAGGCCCGCGGCGGTCTCGTCGCGCTCGGACTCGGCGAGGTGGCGCTCGAGGATCGCGTCCGCCGTGCGCTGGCCGAAGTCGGCCTCGAAGATCGCGGCCAGCGCGAGTCGACGTCCCGTCCGTCGTCCGCGCTGGCGGTCAGCCTCCGACCCCATCGACGACGACCGTCACGGCGCCGAGCTCCAGACCGAGGAGCCGCTCGACCGTCGCGGCGACCGCGGTGCGGACCTGGGCGGTCAGCGGCGCCAGGGCGTGCCCGGGGCGCGCGACGATACGCAGTCGGACCACGATCCGCTCGTCAAGGACGCGGACGCTGACCGCAGGGCCGGCGAGCCAGCCCCGCCAGGGCGGTCCGCCGTGTCCGACCCGGGCGACACCCGGGACTTCGAAGGCAGCAAGGCGGACGAGCTCGGCGATGACGCTCTGACCGACGGTGAGTTCCGGACCGTTCACGTCGCCACCTCTTCCCTGGAGCCCGGTTCGAGCGGGGTCGGCGCCGGGGCTCCGTCGGCAGCCCGGGCCGCGCGCTCATCGGCCAGCGCTTCCTCGATCAACTCCGGCACGCGAGTCCGGGCGGTCGTCGCTCCGACCTCACAGGCGTAGCCGATCATCCGCCGCCTGGCACGTCCGTGCGTGATGATCGCGGTGCCCTTGACGCCGAGCAATGGGGAGCCGCCCACCTTCTCGTAATCGAAGATGGCCCGGATCCGGGCGACGCTCGGACGCATCAGCAGGTACGCGATGCGACCGCGCCACGATCCCTCGAACTCGACCCGCCACAGGTCGAAGATGAAGCCCGACAGGCCCTCGAAGAACTTGATGACCACATTGCCGAGCACGGCATCGCACACGATGACATCGGCCGGATGCTTCGTGAGGTCCTTGCCCTCGACGTTGCCCTCGAAGCGCAGTCCCGAGGCATCCAGGAGCTCAGTGGCGCCCTGGATCCGGGCGTCACCCTTGCCCTTCTCCTCGCCGATGGACAGGAGGGCGACGCGGGGCCGGGACACGCCCAGCACGCGCTCCGCGAAGATCGCCCCCATGTGGGCGAACTGGGCCAGGTTCTCAGGAGTGGAGTCCGGATTGGCGCCGATATCGAGCAGGACCATCGGCCCCGAGTCGGTGATCATCTGGACGGCGAGGGCCGGGCGGTCGACGCCGGGAAGGCGGCCCAGCCGCAGGACCGCCGCCGCCATGCCGGCGCCCGTGTGACCCGCGGTGACGACGGCGTCGGCCTCACCATGTCGGACCAGGTCGGTGGCGACGAGGATCGTCGAATCCTTCTTCTCGCGCAGAGCCAGGGCCGGGTGCTCGTCCATCCCGATCACTTCGCTGGCGTGGACGATCCGCACGTTCGCCGGCAGATCCCCGGCGATCCTTCGGATCACCGCCTCGTCCCCGACGAGGATCAGCGTGTCGCGCGGATGGCTGCGGGCAAAGTCGAGGGCACCCGGCACCACCTCGGAGGGACCGTGGTCGCCACCCATGGCGTCGACGGCGACGCGAACGGCGTCGCGGGTCGCCTCGGTCGGGGATGGCCGAGGCTCGGTCACCGCGTCAGCGGGGGGCGTCGTCGGTGGGACCGCCGGCCGGCTTGGGCGGGACCGCAAGGCGACCCTGGTAGTAGCCGCAGTTCGGACAGACGCGATGGGGCAGCTTCATCTCGTGGCAGTGCGGGCACTCCTCGAGCCTGGGCAGGTCGATGGCGAGGTGCGAGCGGCGCTCGCCCTGGCGGGCGTGCGAGACGCGTCGCTTGGGTACACCCATGGGGTCGTGGGCTCCTTGTGTCGTATGTCGTGGCGCGCGGCGGACAGCGTCGTCAGGGGCGCGCAGGGGTGCACGGCAAAAGGGCCGCACCGAGCGCGGAGTCTACCGCGAAACCGGGCGACTCGTCAGCCCGTCCCTTCGGGTCGGAACCCGCGCAGGTCCTCGAGACGCGGGTCGGTGTCGTCCGCGGGATGGTCGTGCGTGCCCTCGTCGAGTGGCAGGCCGCAGATCGGGCACAGACCCGGGCAGTCGAGGCGGTCGAGCGGGGCGATCGGCTCGGCAAGCGAGATCGCGTCTCGTACCGAGGGCTCGAGGTCCAGCTCATGGTGGTCGGTGAGCCGCAGCACCTCCGGCTCGTCGTCGGTCGTGACGGGCTTTCCGGTCGCCAGATCGAGGGATGGCAAGAACTCGTCCTCGATCGTCAGCTCGAGCGGAACGGTCGTCGGCCGGAGGCAGCGCACGCACTCCATCGCGAGGGCCGTGCGCAGGTTCGCCCGGGCCAGGACGCCGCGGTTCGTGTGGGTGAGGCGGACGCGGCCGTCGATCGGCTGCGCGAGCGTCAGCTCGTCAGGCAGCTCCACACGGGCGGCGGCAACCTCGTAGTGGCGATCGGCGCCCACGGTGTCGCCCAGCAGGCCCGCGACGTTCCACACGAAGGGTTCGTCGTCGGCTCGGGCGCTCATCTCGGCGCCGCGTCACGACTGGGCGGGCGCGGCGGCGTCCTCCGCCTCGTCTTCCCAATCGCCGTCCCGGAAGTCGCCCGCCTCGCCGTCCTCCGCCGGGGCGGACATCAGGGCCGCCCGACGGTCGTCGAGCATCGCGATGCCCTTCTGGATGCTCTGGAGGGTCTTCGTGACGTCGGTCTCGAGTCCCTCCAGCACGCTCACGGCGTATTCGTCGGCGCCGCCGCGGATGCGCTCGCCATCCTCGTGCGCCTCGGCGATCATCCGGCGGCTCTCGGCGTCCGCCGCCTGGGTGAGGCCACGCTCATCGATCAGGAAGGCGGCCTGCTCCTGGGCCCGGGCGACGATGCGCTCCGCCTCTTCCTGGGCCTTCTCCATGATCCGCTCGCCCTCGGAGTTGATGCGCTTGGCGGCGCGCACCTCCTCGGGGACCGCGACGCGCAGCTCGTCGATGAGCCCCAGCGCGGCGTTCTGATCGACCACGACGTTGGTGGTCAGCGGCAGCTTCTTGCCGTTCGCGATCAGCGACTCGAGGCGCTCGACGAGGAAGATGATGTCGATGGCTCGGGCCCTCCTGCCTGGGGCTGTGCCGGTCGATTCGGTTGCGCGCCGGGTCGAGGCGATTATGGCACGGGCCGCCGGGGTCAGCGACGGCCCAGGGCGGCCGCAAGTGCCGTCGCCGCGGGCTTCGGGAGCATGGCGGAGACATCGCCGCCAAAGGCCGCGATCTCCTTGACCAGGCTGGAGCTGACGTAGCCATTCGCGAGTGCGGTCATGAAGAAGACCGTGTCGACATCGGGCGCCAGGACGCGGTTGTTGTGGGCCAGCTGCATCTCGGTCTCGAAGTCGCTGATCGCGCGCAACCCGCGCACGATGGCGGTCGCCTGGTGCGCATGGCAGAAGTCCACGGTGAGGCCGTCGAAGCTGGCGACCTCGAACCGATCGGGTGGCGGCCCTTCGTCGGCGAGCGCCTCACGGATGACCCGGATCCGTTCGTCGACCGGCAGGAGTGGCGTCTTCCTGGGGTTCTCGAGGACGGCGACGATGACGCGATCGAACACGTTCGCGGCGCGGCCGATGATGTCGACGTGCCCGTTCGTGATGGGGTCGAACGAACCCGGGTAGACCGCAACCCTCATGTGTCCTCCGTGCTCCTGGTTGGCTCGGCGGCGGTGTCGGCCGTGTCGGCGAGGCGATAGAAGGTCAGGGCCGTCTCGCCGAACCGGCGCTCGCGCTCCGATGCTAGCAGCCCGACACGGGCCGGCGGGGCGTCCCGCCAGAAGTGCTTCGCGACGACCCGGGCGGACGGGGCGAGCAGCGGCCCGAGGGCCTGCAGGGCTGCGGCAAGCGTGGCCGTTTCGTCGTACGGCGGATCGAGCAGCGCCACGTCGATCAGGGGCGCACTCGTGCGGGCGGGTTCGCGCAGCCAGGCGAGGACCTCGCCCCTGCTGACGGTCGCCCGATCGGCCAGGCCCGTCAGCTCCAGGTTGCCTTGGATCGTCCGGACCGCGCCCGCATCCCGCTCCACGAAGGTGGCATGCGCGGCACCGCGGGACAGGGCCTCGATGCCGGCCGCACCGCTCCCGGCGAACAGGTCCAGGAACGTGGCCCCGCGCAGGTCTGGCTCGAGGATCGCGAACAGGGTCTGCTTGACGCGATCCCCCAGCGGCCGGGTCCCCTCCCCCGGGGCCTCGAGTCGGACGGAGCGCGCGGTCCCGGCGATGACGCGGCCGGCGTCAGGCACGAGGCGTCACGTCCGGGCTCTGCCGGCCGCCCGGGCTCTGCCGGTCACGCGGGCTCTGCCGGCCGCGAGGCCGTGCATCCCACGACGCTATCGGCGAAGGAGACGGGCGGGCCGACCGATACAGGGTGGATCCGTGCGTGTGGCGCACGTTCCGAGGAAGGAGCGACTCGAATCGGCGGTTCCGTCGCCGATAGGTGCGTCCCATGCACCCGCCGGGAATGGCCTGGGCTGGACGGGCCGTTCGTTCGCCGATAGGTGCGTCCCACGCACGCACGACGAACGGCGTGGCCTGGACCGCGCATTCATTCGCCGATAGGTGCGTCCCATGCACGCACGACGAACGGCGTGGCCTGGACAGCGCGTTCGTCCACCAACTCGGGCGTCCCATGCGGACACCACGAGTCGTCACGTGCCGCTCGCCGGTTCCGCGGCCGCGAGGTGCCGAAGCCAGCCGCGCTCCAGTTCCGCGGCGAGCTCGGGTCGCGGCGGATCCATCCGCCCGTCGGCGTCGAGCACGGACTCCGCGTGTGCCCGCGCCCGTACCGCGAGGTCGCGGTGCGCAGCCACCTGGAGCGAGGCGACCCGCAGGCGGGGGAACCCGCTCTGGGCGAGGCCGAGCACGTTGCCCTCCTTGCGCAGCTCGAAGTCCTTCTCGGCCAGGGCGAAGCCATCGTGCGTCTCGGCGACCGCCTTGAGCCGGGCCTGGGCGACTTCATCGGCCGAGTCCGAGACCAGCACGCAGAACGACTCCACCGAGCCGCGCCCGACCCGACCGCGCAGCTGGTGCAGCTGGGCGAGGCCGAACCGGTCGGCTCCCTGGATGACCATCATCGTCGCGGCCGGGACATCGACCCCGACCTCGACGACGGTCGTGCCCACGAGCACGTCGAGCTCGCCGTCCCGGAATCGCGTCATCTCCGCGTCTCGTTCCGCGGGCTTCATCCGCCCGTGGACCATACCCACTCGGAGCGGGTCGAGCAGCGCGCTCAGGCGGACGGCCTCGGTCTCGGCGGCCACGGCTCCCTCGGCCTCGTCGCCGCCTTCCTCGATGAGCGGGACGACGACGAACGTCG
>CAZFXH010000213.1:0-1618 GCA_964522905.1 uncultured Anaerolineaceae bacterium | reverse complement strand
AGGTCGTGGAGCAGCGCCGCCCTTCGGACCTGTTCGGGCTCCGGCATCCGCAGGCGTTCGGCGGCGGCGCTCGCGAGCTCGGCGACGCCCGAGGAGTGGCCCAGGGTGAAGGGGGTCTTCAGGTCCACCATGTCGGCGAAGGCCTCCACGACGGCGTCCAGTCGAGCCGCCGGGATCCGCCGCACCGGCTCGGGCTCGGCGGAGAGGACCGCCGCCCACGGGTCCGTCGTATCGAGCCGTTCGAGCGCCTCCGGCCCGACCTTGCGGAACGCCTCCGCCACCGCCGGATCGAACCAGCCGCCGGCGCGGCGCTCGAGCATGGCGAGGGCGGCCTCCGTCCCGCCGAGGCGATGGAAGATGACGGCTTGTGTCGCCGGTTCGGCGATCCGCGCGGGCATCGCGATGTCCTCGCCTCGCAGTTTCCGCGGTGCGCCCTTCCCGTCCCACCGCTCGAGGCTCTCGTACAGCGCGCGGCCGACGGCGTCGCCCAGGCCGAGGCGCTCGGCCATCCGCGCCGCCACCTCGCACACCGATCGCATGATCGAGTCGTTCGCCTGCTTGCCGCCGGTCATCGCCCGCGCCAGGTACCGCACTCGCCCCGGCCCGGCCCCCCGGCCGGTCATCCGCATCAGCTCGAACAGTTCCCGAGCGCTCCCGACGTCGGTCCGCTCGGCGACCCGGCGCATGCTCAGGTCGTCGGGGCCGAACACGTGGATCTCCTCGTGTGAGGACGCCGTGCACCCGAGGTGCTTGAGGAGGGTCGTGTAATAGACGTCGGCGACCTCGGGCTCGGGCAGACCCATGTGCCTTGCGATCTCGGTGGCGACCACGGAGGCCCGGATCGCCTTTTCCGGCGGCTGGCCCATCGCGAGATCGGTGGTCAGGGACAGGGCGGCGAGCAGGTCGGCGAGGCGAAGCTCGTCTTCGGACACGGCCCTTCCTTCCACGATCGCGCCACAGGATGGCAGGCGGCGTGGCCCACGGCCAGCGAAGATGGGCAGTCCTACCGATGCTGGGTCGCCCCCTCCCGGCGCACGATCGGCGCGATCGAGCGAGGAGGCACGGCATGGTCGGGGGCGTGAGCGTTCTGCACGAAGACGAGCGATCGATCCAGGCGTCGGCCCGGCCGAAGGCGCGGCCGAAGACCCGTCCGAAGACCCGGGCGACCCTGCTCACCCGCACGTTCCTCACGGTCGCGGCTGCCGAGCTCGCGTATTTCACGGCGGACGGCGTCCTGTTGCTGGCGCTTCCCCGCTACGTCGCAGGCCCGCTGCGCGGCGGCAACGTGGCCGTCGGGCTGGTGATCGGCGCGTTCAGCCTGTCCGCCTTCTTCCTCCGCCCGCTCGCGGGGGCGCTCGCCGACCGGCACGGCCGCCGGATCCTGATGGTGGCCGGGGCGTCGATCTTCGCCCTCTCCGTCGTCGGCTACCTGGCGGTCGGATCGATCCCGGTCCTCGTGGGGATGCGGCTGCTGACGGGCGTCGGGGAGGCGCTGTTCTTCGTCGCGGCCCTGAGCGCGAACATGGATCTCGCGCCGCCCGAACGTCGGGGCGAGGCCATGAGCTTCGCCTCGCTCTCGCTGTACGTCGGGATCGGGGCGGGACCGTTCATCGGCGAG
>CAZFXH010000212.1:0-2483 GCA_964522905.1 uncultured Anaerolineaceae bacterium | reverse complement strand
GGTCCGGGACGGGGGACCTGGCGGGCCGAGCTGGCTGGACCCGTACTCGGGTTGCGCCATCGACGAGGCACTCGCTTTGTATGGCCGGCCCGTGACTGCGCTCCTCGACACGGGAGCGCCGCCGCCCCCGAATCCAATAGCCGGCCGATACCGGGTCCGCGGGCATTTCGACGACCCGGAGGCGAGAACCTGCAGCATGATGCCGATCGGCGTGAGTGTCACGAGTCCGATCGGCCCTCCGGATCCGGACGCGGTCATGGCATGCAGGCAGATGTTCGTCGTCACCGAGGTCGAGGAGCTGCCCTAGCCATACCGCCGTGGTTAGGGACGCCGCAGCGAACGAAGTTCGCGCCACGGCCGACCGCCGAAAGCCGTCAGGCCGAGATCACGCCCACGATGATCTCCTGGAGTCGCGCTCGGGCTGCCGGCTGGACCACGCCCGCTGCGTCCAGCTCGGCCAGGGCCTCGTCGCGGTAGCGACGCGCCTGGTCGCGGGTGTAATCGCGCGCGCCGACCCGCTCCAGGATCGCCACGATCTCGGTCAGCTCGGTCGCGGACGGATCCGGCTTCGCATACAGCTCCAGCAGCCGGGCCCGGTCCTCGGGGCCGGCGTTTTCGGCCGCGTAGATCACCGGCAGGGTCTTCTTCTTGTGCGCGACGTCCGAGGGCTCCTTGCCGGTCGCCTGCTCGGCCCCCCAGATGCCGAGGAGGTCGTCGTTGATCTGGAAGGCGAGCCCCAGCGCCCAGCCGA
This sequence comes from uncultured Anaerolineaceae bacterium, assembly GCA_964522905.1. Classification (GTDB taxonomy): domain Bacteria; phylum Chloroflexota; class Limnocylindria; order Limnocylindrales; family CSP1-4; genus SPCO01. The sequence continues at coordinate 1,732 of CAZFXH010000212.1, read as the reverse complement.
ACGAGCGATAGCGGGTGATGACCGACTCATCGTCGGTGGCGAGCAGGGCGCCGGCCTCGATCGCACCGGCGATCAGGGCCGCCGTCTTGCGCCCGATCATGTCGAGATAGCCCTCGACCGACATCAGCTCGTCCGATTCGCTCGTGGCGATGTCGATGTACTGGCCTTCGCACAGGGCCAGGCATGTCTCGTCGTACAGGCGCATCAGGCGCAGGACCTTCGCATCCGAGAAGCCGAGGTCGGTCAGCCGGTGGAGCGCGATCCGCGAGAGGCTGAACAGGGTGTCACCGGTGTTGATGGCCTGCGGGACGCCGTGCTTGGTCCATAGCGTGGCTCGGTGGCGGCGCTCGCGGTCGCCGTCCTCGATGTCGTCGTGGACGAGGCTGAAGTTGTGCCCGAGCTCGACGGCCGCCGCGCCCGGTAGCGCCTTGCGGTGATCGCCCGTGATCGAGGCGTAGGCCAGCAAGCCGAGGAGGGGGCGGATCCGCTTGCCGCCGTTCGCCCCGGAACCATCAAGCGCGAGGTGGTAGCGGACCATCTCGTACAGGCCGTGGGTCGAGGGATCGCGGTCCTTGACCAGCCGGACGATCTCGCCTTCGGTGTCGGCGATGAGCTCGGCGAGGTCCAGATCGGGGAGCGTCGTGGTCATCGTGGCGCCAGTGTACACGAAACGTGTTCGCTGGCGGTAGCCTGTTGGTGGGCCCAATGGCACGCGGTGTGCCCCTTTTCTTGGCGCCAGGACCGTTCCAACGGGCGCCGGAACGTGTCTCGAGCTGACCTTCGAGGGTTGATCGGGGACGTACTGCGTTCAGAGGGCGCCGGAGGGTGGCTTCCTTCGCCCGTTGTAACGAGGGTGGCGCCACCGCGAGGCGGCGCCGCGACCGCAGCCGCCGCCAAGGTCGACGCCGGCGCGGGGGACGCGTCCGCACCGGCGTCTACCCGATGTACGTTCTAGACGCCTCGTCGGATGAGGGCTGTCGCGGGGCAGACGACGGCAGCGGGCCGAGGCGGGCGGATCGAGCTCCTCGACGCCGTGTCGTCGCGTGGCAGACGACGGCAGCGGGCCGAGGCGGCCGGAGCCACCCGTCGGCAAGCCCCGTGCTACCGTCGCTGGCGAGATGCCCGCACCCCGCCGCTACACCACTGATGCCATCGTGCTCTCACGCTTCGACCTGGGGGAGGCGGACCGGGTCCTGACCCTCATCACGCCCGCCGGCGGCAAGCTCAAGGCGATCGCCAAGGGCGTCCGCCGCACGACGTCGCGGCTCGGGGGCAGCCTGGAGCCGTTCGCGGAGTTAACGGTGGCGCTCGCCCGCGGCCGCACGTTCGACGTCGTCACCCAGGTCAGCGTCGGGCACGCCTGGCTGAACCTGCGCGACTCCCTGGAGAGTGCCGCCACCGCCTGGTATCTCGCCGAGCTCGCCGACCGGAGTCTCGAGGAGCGCCACGCCGCCGAACCGTTGTACGCCCTGCTGCGTCGCGCCTACGAGCTGCTCGATGCGGGCATGGCGCCAGGCCGAGTCGCGCGCTGGTACGAGATGCACCTGCTCGATGAGCTCGGCATGCGCCCCGAGGTCGATCGCTGCGTGGAGTGCGACCGCATGCTCGAGGCGGAGGAGCGCTTCCGCTGGGTGCCACCACTCGGCGGCGTGATCTGCCAGCGCTGCCCCGGCCCGCCGCACGAGCGGACCGGCCTCTCCCTGGAGGGACTGAAGCTGCTGAAGGCCTACCA
>CAZFXH010000211.1:0-7847 GCA_964522905.1 uncultured Anaerolineaceae bacterium | reverse complement strand
ACGTTGGCCAGGACCGGCAGCGTGCTCCGACTGGAGACCGCCCGGGTGACAACGGACAGGCCGCGCGCCAGGTTCTCCTGCATGACCGAGAGTCTCACGTCGGATGCACTCCACTTCGATGACTGAGTGGCGCCGCGGTGGTGGACGGCCGGCCCGGTCGGACGAGTCGAGTCCGGGGACCGTGCTGGACGCTCCACGTCCCGGCGCGGGATGGGTGGTGGGTATCTTCTCTCTATCTTCTCACTCCGTCATCACCGTAGTAATGGTGTGGAACCTGGGGACGCGCACGCTCACGGCCGCACGTCGACGCGGTGGACGAGGATCGGACTCTCGTGGAGAAGGGCGGCCCGGCCGGGGGCCCGGTCGTCGATGAGCGGTGGACAGCCGAAGGCGGCGATCCCGGACCCGGTCCAACACGGCGGGACACTCCACTCCGTGACCGGGCCATATCCACGCGTGCGGCCCACCCTGTCCACGCCCCCCAGGGTGGATCGAGGGGAGTTCCCCACACGAACAATGTCCGAACGGGCGAAGTCGAGCCCGTGCCTTGCCGGGCTGATGCGACGGGCCGGCGCCTCAGTCGGCGTAGATCAACTCGCGGACCGCGGCGATCTCGCGGCGTAGCTCGTCGTTCACGGCGATCTCGCGGGTGATCTTGTCGCAGGCGTGCAGCACGGTCGAGTGATCGCGGTGCCCCAACTCGGCGCCGATGCGCAGCAGGGAAACGTCGGTCTCCTCGCGCATCAGGAACATCGCGATCTGGCGCGGCATGACGATCGCCTTATCGCGCTTCTGGCCCTGGAGGACATCCATCGGGACGCTGTAGTAGTCCGAGACCGCGCGAGCGATGCGCTCCGGCGTCACCTGGCGCTTCTTGGGGTTGTACAGGACGTTGGACAGCACCGCCTGGGCGAGCTCGATGCTGATCGGCGTCGCGCCCATGCTCGAGAACGCCACGATGCGGTTGAGCGCCCCCTCGAGCTCGCGGATGTTGCTCACGACCTTGCGCGCGATGAACTCGATGACGTCGGAGGTGATGGGGACCGCGCCCTCCTCGGCCTTGGCCCGCAGGATCGCGATCCGCGTCTCGAGATCCGGCGCGGTCAGGTCCGCGATGAGGCCCCACTCGAACCGGCTTCGAAGACGCTCCTCGAGGGTGAGGATGGCCTTGGGCGGCCGGTCGGAGCTCAGCACGATCTGCTTGCCGTCCTCGTGGATGGCGTTGAACGTGTGGAAGAACTCCTCCTGGGTCCGCTCCTTGTCCGCGATGAACTGGATGTCGTCGATGAGCAGCAGGTCGATGCGGCGGTAGCGCCCCCGAAACTCGTCGATCTTTCCCTGCTGGATGCTCGTGATGAACTCGTTCGTGAACTTCTCAGAGGTCGCGTACACGACGCGCTTGCGCGGGAACCGGGCGATGACCTGGTTCCCGATGGCGTGCATCAGGTGGGTCTTGCCGAGGCCGACTCCGCCGTACAGGAAGAGCGGGTTGTAGGCGTGCCCTGGGCGCTCGGCCACGGACAGGCTCGCCGCGTGGGCCAACCGGTTGGCCGACCCGACGATGAAGTTGGCGAACGTGTAGCGCGGGTTCAGATTGGTGGCGCCGCCCTCACCGCCGACCCGGGTCGGCTCGACCCGGACGTGCTGGCTGGCCGGCCGCTCTGCCGTGGCCCCGAGCGCCGCCGCGCCATCCACCGGTGCAGCCGGCTCGGGCGCCGGCCCGACGATGAATTCGACCTGCACGCTGTAGCCCACGATCCGGGCGAGGGTCTGGCTGATCAGCGAGCGGTAGCGGGTCTCGAGCCAGTCCTTCGAAAAGCCATTCGGAACGGCGATCCGGAACCGCTGCTCGTCGACGTCGACGAGCTCGGTGTCGCGCAACCACGTCTCGTAGTTGGCGGGCGACAGGGAGACCTGGAGCTCACCGAGGGCGGCTCGCCAGACTTGCTTCGCGTCCATTCGTTCGATGGGACCTGCGTGTAGTGACGGTCGATAGATAAGAGCCGGCCACGCCGGGGTCGAAGAAGCCAGGGTCGCGAAGCGTCGTTCGACGCCCATCCGGGGCCGGATGACTCGCTGCCATGCCACATCCGAGGCCTGCGTGTGAGGTCTCCCGCGAACGTCCCGGCGCCGAGGGCTCGGAGAGGATAGCACCGGCGCGGACGGCGTCGCAAGGCGATTTCCGCATACTCCCCAGGGGTATTCGTGCGGGCGACCCCTGGAAGCCCGCGAGTCGTCCCCGCGATGCCCAGCCGGTCCAGGGCGGTGTCCGGCCCCTCACGGAACCGTCGCATCGTTTGACACCCCTTCCGGGCAGGCCATATCATCCGCCGGACGACGACGCGCCATGCGCCCGTGGGGTGCCGGCGCGTTTGCGTGCCTTTAGGGGAAGACGGAGCGACCGTCCCCCGGGGTCGGACGGAGAGGATCTCGGACAGTCCCGATGACGAAGCAGACCTACCAGCCCAAGAAGCGCCATCGCGCCAAGGAACACGGCTTCCGCGCCCGCATGAAGACGACAGCGGGTCGCCGCATCCTGGCCACCCGGCGGGCTCGCGGTCGGAAGCGGCTGACGGCCTGACGACCGAGCGCGGCACACCCACGCCGCGACTCGTGATGCTCTCCCGCCCGCAGGACTTCGCGGCGATCCAGGGTGCCGGGACGACCAAGTCCCATGCGCTGTTCTCCGCCCGGTTCCTTCGGACCGATCTCGAGACGACCCGCTTCGGCCTGTCGACCGGCCGTCGGCTCGGTGGGGCGGTGGTCCGGAACCGGGTCCGCCGGCGACTCCGCGAGGCGCTCAGGGTGATGGCGCCCTCGTTCCAGCCCGGCTGGGACGTCCTCATCATCGCCCGGCCCGCGATCGTCGAAGCCGACCACGACGCGCTGGTCGGAGCGTTGCACCGGACGCTCGTCCGGGGCGGCGTGTTCGGAGGAGCCACGTGATGAAGCACATCGGGATCGGGCTGATCAGGCTCTACCGGATCGTGTTCGCCTGGCTGCCGCCATCGTGTCGGTATGAGCCGACCTGCTCGCACTATGCGGAGCAGGCGATCTCGAAGTACGGCCTGCTGAAGGGAAGCTGGATGGGCGCAAAGCGCATCGCCAGGTGTCACCCGTGGAACCCGGGCGGATATGACCCGGTCCGCTAGCGAGGCCATGTGCCCGTGACCGTGGCCCCGACACTTCGCCGGATCGGCCCGGCGCTGTTGCTCTTCCTGCTGGTCGCCGTGGTCATCGCGGCCTGCGCTCCCGGAGGAACACCCGATGCCTCGGGGGTCGTGGCGACCCCGACTCCGATGCCGCCGCTGGAGCCCGCCAAGCCCACCGACCCGTTGAGCCTGTTCTCCTGGATCTTCACGCCGCTCTTCCAGGTGATGCTCATCATCCTGCTCGCGGTCTACCAGTTCCTCGAAAACCTCGGCATCCCGGGGGCGATCGCCTGGTCGATCGTGATCCTGACCCTGATCGTCCGAGCGGTCCTCATCCCGCTCTACCGCAAGCAGCTGGTCTCGCAGCGGCGGATGCAGCTCATCCAGCCCGAGCTCAGGGAGATCCAGAAGCGGTTCAAGGGCGACCAGATGAAGTCGAGGCTGGCGCAGCAGGAGCTCTTCAAGGAGCGCGGCGTCAACCCGCTGGCGGGCTGCCTGCCGCTCCTGCTCCAGCTACCGCTCCTGTTCATCATGTACTCGGTCATCCAGAACGGCCTGACCAACCAGGACCCGAGCGCGATGCTGAACGTGTTTGGCGTTCAGCTCGTCGACGTGGAGTGCACGAACCTGAACGCGGCCGGCATCCCGGATGCCTCTCTGGGGCCGTGCATCGACACGACCGTGCCCATCCTCGGCGACATCGCCGTGCCACAAACGTTCTATGCGATCTTCGGGTTCGGCCTGAGCTTCCTGGCCATCGCGTCCGCGCTGCTGCAGCTTGTGCAGTCCCGGATGATGCTCCCGGTCGCCGACCCGGGAAATGACGACCCGAATGTGCGGATCCAGCGCCAGATGATGCTGTTCCTGCCGCTCATCTCGGTCGTGTATGGCGGCTTCCTGCCCGCCGGCCTGTTCATCTACTGGATCGTCGCCACGGTCTTCTCGATCGTGCAGCAGTATCTGATCGTCGGCTGGGGCGCCATGTTCCCCGTATTCGGGTGGACGCCGGCGTTCGCCGTGGATCACACCCCGCGCTACCCGGTGGCGATGCCACCCCCACCAGAGCCAGGCAAGCGAGCGGCCATCCTGACCGACGCAGCTAAGAAGACGACGGCCACCAAGACGATCCGCCCCCGCGAGCGGGGCCGTCAGGGCCGACGAGGGAGACGACGCTGATCATGAGTGCTTACAAGGAATTCACTGGGAAGTCGGTCGAGGACGCGCTGCGCGCGGCGCGCGAGGAGTTCGGCGCCGAGCTCAACGACCTCGACTTCGAGATCCTGACCCCGGGCAGCCGCGGCGTCCTAGGCATGGGGGCCGAGCCGGCCCGGATCGTGGCCGCGCCTCGCCAGGCCCTCGGCGGTGCGGCACCCAAGCGCGATGCCGCGGCGTCCGTGCCGCTCCCGGCGCCACCCGCCCGTGACTACGCCGAGCGCGGCGACCGGGATCGCGGCCAGCGCGGCGACCGGGATCGCGGCCCGCGCCGCGACGATCGCGGCGACCGTAGCGATCGCGGCCCGCGCCGCGACGACCGCGGCCCGCGCGCCGACGAGCGGCCGCGTGATGACCGACCACGCGAGGACGGTCGTCCCCCACAGCAGGATGCCCCAGGCGCGGACCGCGCCGCGGCCGCCGGCCCGGATGACCGCCCGCGCGAGGACCGGCCCGACCGTGGACCGCGCCGCGACCGCCCGGACCGGGGACCGCGCCGGGACGATCGACCTCCGCGCCGATCCGGCGCCCCCGCCGACCTGTCGGCATCGGAGGCCGCCGAGGTGGCGGCCGCGCGCGGCTCGGTCGCGTCAGAACGAGCCGAGCTCGAGGCCGCCGAAGCCTCTCCGGAGGCCCTGGCCGCCGGTCAGCGCATCCTCGAGACGCTGATGGGCCACCTCGGCTTCGATGCCCGTGTCGAGGTCGCCGTGGGCGAGACGAGCCGCCTCAACGTCGTCGCCCAGGGCGACGATCGCGACGCCCTCGGTGCCCTCATCGGACGCAAGGGCGAGCGCCTCTCTGCGCTCCAGCACCTCGTCAACCTGATGCTCTCGAAGGAGATCGGGGCGTGGACCCGCGTTCTCGTCGATGTGGAGGACTACCGGGGCCGCCGCGAGCGGCAGTTGCGCGAGCTGGCCGAGCGCGCCGCAGCACGCGTCGTCGAGACCGGGAAGATGCTGCAGCTCGAGCCGATGCCTGCCCTCGAGCGGCGCTGGATCCACCTCACTCTGCGCGGTCACGCCAGCGTCGCCACGCAGTCGATCGGCGAGGAGCCGAACCGTCGCGTAGTCCTGGTACCGAGGGCTGGCTGACTATCGCCGCCGGCACCGTTCGGCCCATATCGCAACAAAAGCCGCAACTCCGGCGTCACCATCGCGCCCGGTTCCTTGACGGGACCAGATTTCGTGCCTGCTAGGATGTCGCTCCCATGACCACCACCACCCCCGATTCCATCGGGGTCGCAGTTCCGGTCGCACGCCGCCCATCGGGCCGCCTGCGCTTTGCCGTCGCGTTCATCGTCGGCCTGCTGCTCGCGACCTTGGCGGGCGTCGGAGCCCTGTACGCGTATGACCAGCAATACGTGGGTCGCGTGCTGCCGGGTGTCCGGGTGGGCACTGCGGACCTGTCGGGCCTCGATCCGGCCACGGCCGCCGAACGTCTGCGCGACGCCTATGGTTCGTTGGGCGACGGCGAGATCATCATCAAGTCACCGGGAGGGAAGACCTCGATCAGCTTCGCCGACATCGGCCGCGGTCCGGACGTCGACGCCATGCTGGCCGAGGCCCTTGCCGTCGGACGCGAGGGGAACCCGCTCGAACGCGTCATCGCCGACGCCCGGACAGCGATCCGAGGCGTCACCCTCCAGCCGCGCGTGACCTACGATCCCGACGCCCTGGCCGAGCGCATCGTCGCCTACGCCGATTCCCTCGCCCGCGAGCCCGTGGAGGCCTCCGTCCAGAGGGTCGAGACGCGGTTCGTCGTGCACTCGGGGGTAGCCGGCCGCCTGGCGGATGCCGCGGTGCCCGTCGAAGCCGCGTTCGCCGACGTCGGGGAGCTCGATGCCCCCGCGACGCTGACCTACGCCCTTCCGGTCCGCGCGGTCGAGCCGGAGGTCACCACGGCCGAGGCCACGCTGGCCAAGACGACCGCGGAGCGGATCGCCGCGCAGGTCACGCTGGAAGCGAACACCGGGGCCCAGAAGATCGCGCAGTCGAAGCTCCGGTCGTGGATCACGTTCGCACCGACCTCGGATGGCGGCTACGCCCCGACCATGGACACGGCCGAGCTCCCTGACGTCCTCGCGAAGCTCGCCAAGAAGATGAACCAGGCGCCAGTCAACGCGTCGTTCAAGACGTCCGGCGGCGCGATCACCGGCGTGACCCCGAGCAAGACCGGCTACAAGGTCGACATCGAAGCCACGCAGAAGCAGGTCCTGGCCCTCATCGACGCCCGCCTCGCCGGTGGCACAGACAAATCCATCGAGCCCGCCGCCAAGGTCACCCAGCCGGCGCTGACGACCGCCGAAGCCAAGGCAGCCCGCCCCAAGATGCGGAAGATCTCGCAGTGGACGACCCCCTTCCCGATCAGCGATCGCAACGGCTTCGGCGCGAACATCTGGATCCCGGCGAGGCTGATCAACGGCTACGTCGTCGCGCCGCGCGCTACCTTCGACTTCTGGGACGCTATCGGACCCGTGACGCGGGCCAAGGGCTACAAGTCCGGCGGTGCGATCATCAACGGCCGCACCGAGCCGCAGGGAGCCCTCGCGGGCGGGATCTGCTCATGCTCGACGACGCTGTTCAATGCCGCGCTGCGGGCCGGCTACCAGATGGGCGCCAGGCGCAACCACTACTACTACATCGATCGCTATCCGCTCGGCCTCGACGCCACCGTGTTCATCAGCGCCTCGGGCTCCAAGCAGACGGTGTCGTTCACGAACGACACGGACTACCCCGTGCTCATCCGCGGCTACGGGTTCCGCGAAGGTGGGACCGGCTACGTGCGGTTCGAGATGTACAGCGTCCCCACTGGCCGGGACGTGGACATCCACCTGGGACGCAAGCAGAACCTGCGGATCGCCACCGACACGGTCCAGTACACCTCCAGCCTGGCGCCCGGCGTCCGTAAGCGCATCGAGTATCCGGTCAACGGCTTCCAGGTCACCTCGACGCGGGTCGTCCGCGACCGAAAGGGCAACGTCATCCACCGGGATTCGTACTACTCGAATTACGCGCGGATCACCGGCATCACGCTCGTCGGGCGCTGAGGGCGGCGGGCCCGTCTAGGCATCCCCGCGCCGACCAGCTCCCGAGTGCGAGACGGAGTCACGCTCCTCGACCGTGGGAGCTGTTACCACGGACGGTGCACCACCGTGCGAGCGCGCTGACCGCCAGCTGATGAAGCGTGCTCTGAGCCCGCTGCCGGCTGCTGACGTTGCGGCGCCGACGGTTCGCCCACGTAGCCCTTGGGCGATCGCCTCTGCCTCGGTCGCGCTCACCCCGAATCGGCGAAGAGAGTAGCGCGCCATCTGCACGGCGAGCTCGCGTTCGCCGTGGATCGCCTGGACCTTCCCGAGTGCGCGCAGGTGGGCCGCCTCGTTGTCGCTGTGGGTCCTGGCGATAACGTCCACATTCGGGTTGTGGCGGCGGGCACGCTCGACGATCAACCTCGTCGCGTTCGGGTCGGAGGTGGCGACGATGACGA
>CAZFXH010000210.1:0-5843 GCA_964522905.1 uncultured Anaerolineaceae bacterium | reverse complement strand
CTCTCCATCTTCTCGTGCGGCCTCGACGAGGCCCGGCGCTTGAGCGACCTCGACCCCTCGGTCCAGGCCGGGCGTTTGACGTACGACGTGTTCGAGTGGTGGGTGGCGGCCGGGACGCTGGCGTTTCCGGGCACGACGCACTCGGTCGGCGAGCGTCGCGCGATGCCTGACGACTGACGCCGGTGGCCTGACGTCGACTCCCGACGTGGACGCCCGCGCCCGATCGACAACCGGGTTGACACCAGCTGTTCCCTTCAGATCCGAGTGTCGGCCCCCGACCGACCCGGGACGCTGAACCTGTAGCCGAGTCCTCGAACGGTCTCGATCGAGCCCGCGCGGTCTCCAAGCTTCCGACGTAGCGAGTGCACGTTGGCCTCGATCACGTTGCTCCCCCCGGTGTATTCGTATCCCCAGACGTCTCGCAGCAGTGCGGCTCGCTCCACGACCAGTCCCTGGTGCTGCTCGAGGTAGCTGATCACGTCGAACTCGAGCTTCGTGAGGTCGACCCGTCGCCCGTCCAGGACGAGCTGATGCTGAGCGAGATCCAGGATCGAGTCGTCGTCGATCTGGAGCTCCGCAGCAACGAGCCTGGCCAACCAACCGTCGATCGATGACGGACCGAAATCATTCTGCGTGGCGTAGTACGGCACGCCATCGAACTCGATGGGATCGCCCGGAAGCAGCTCGAAACCGAGCGGCGCCACCATCGGGCCGTACGTCGCGACATCCTGGACGATCGAATAGATACGCCGGAGCGTCGGCCGCATCTCCATGTACAGGCGCTTGATGTCGAGCCAGCTGGCGGCCTGCACCGGAGATGGCGCCTCGCCGTGATCGCGAGACAGCCAGGCTCGGCTGTACAGCACGCGCTCGCCTCGTGGCACTGGATGCCGCCGGAGATGATCCCAGCACCTGGCGAGGAAGAGATCCTCCTCGACGAGTCGGTGGCTCACGTGATCGATCTCGCACACGGTGTAGAAACCGGCGACTGTATCGAGTCGGTCGCGCAGGACCCGGATGGCATCGGGCGCTAGGCGCCACCACGCTTCGATCACGCTGGCCGACGCGGGCGGCATGTGTCGCCTCGCGATCTCGGTGATCGCCGGGCCGTCATCTGGCCTCGCGATCTCGGCGGAAAAGAGGTGGTCGGTCGTCGGAAAGAACGCCTCACGGACGATCGGGTTCTCAAGGATGTACAGGAGGTCTGCCGTGTAGCGCCACATCTCATGTCGGGGAGCGTGGGCGGCCTCCTCGCGGAGCTGGCGCCACGCCGCCGCCCGATATCGCTTGGAACGCTCAGGATCGGACGAGCGGAGCAGGGCGGCGATCGATTCGCGAACCGTGTCGTGGATGACGAGGCCGTCGTCGCCAAGTTCCACGAATGGCAGCGTGCGCAGACGTTCGAAGGCGTCCTGCGGAGCGGTGTCCGGGAGCATCGCAGCGAGGAGCGACAGGGTCGGCCGACGGACGACTGAGGCGGCATCGAGCGCCTGGCGGGTCCTCCGGTCGAGACCGCCGAGGTAGAGATCGGTCAAGCCCTCGACGATCGCCTTGACGGTAACCGCCTCGAGACTGACCTCCGGTCGCTCGACCAGGGCCGACGCGGCGAGGCGAAGCGACAGAGGGTGTCCGCGCGCGAGGCGGTAGATGCGGTCGGCATCGCCGTCATCGACACCGGCTCGCCTAAGCAGATCCTTGGCTGCATCGCGATGGAGATTCTCGAGTGGAAGTCCCCGAAATAGCCCGCCCAACGAGCTCGTCCAGCCGGTCATGGGCGGCTCCCGACCCGACAGGACGATCCGGATCTTGTCCGAGAGGGCCGGTACGAACGCCTGGCGCAGCCATGGATCAAGCAGCCGAGCGAGTTCATAGGTGTCGAGAACGAGAACGACCCGTTCACCGAGTCCGTCCAGCCTGGCCGCTGCGGCGTCGGCCGTGGTCAGTTCGCCACCCGTCTTTGCTTCGAGTGTGGCGAGGAATCCTCGCTCAGTGGGCTCGATCGAGCGGCAGTCGAGTCGGAGTACAGTCGCCCCCAAGTCCCGTGCCTCGACGCCGAACGCCTCGACAAGCGCCGACTTACCGATGCCGGCGATCCCATGGACGAACACCACGAGAGGGCCGTCCTCGCCGAGCAATCGGCGAAGGACGTCCATCTCGTCGTCACGCCCGACCAGCCATGTCGCCTGCTCATCGATCAGCTGGCGAATGGTCTGGGTCATCGGATGATTCTGCGCCCTTCGTCAATCACGCGGCGACCGCGGTCCAAGCCCGGGTGATCTGGCTCGGGCCCTCGAGAATCCCGAAAACGGTCGATGTGATGTTCGCGAAGTTCGGGTTGGTCGCGAACGCCGTGAAGAAGTCGCTCCGGGCGAAGGCATCCATCGCCTCACGGTCGACCCAGGTGTAGACGCCGCCATACGTGTTCGAGGTTTCGTCAGCCAGCCAGACCTTCGAGATAAGCCCGGGAACCCGGGCGAGCTCCGGGGCCAGCCCGTCACATGCGCTTCGGTAATCGGCGTCGCTCAGGTCCTTGAGGTGGAAGTTGACGACCTGGATGATCACGGTCTTCGCTCCTCTCGTGAGTGGTCGAGGGGTTGGCTGCTAACCCTCCGCCGGGGTCATTGCCGCGGGCTGAAGCGGTAGGTCCCTTCCCAGTGCCACAGTCCGGTCGCATCGACCGAGACGGTCACGCTGGCATGGAAATGGGTGAACGTGCCGGTCCCGCCCGAGAACGTGCATCGACCGGGAAGGCTCTCAAAGACCAGCGTGCAGTGGCCGGCTGCGATGTTGCCCGGCCCCGCCACGATGACGACGTCGGTGTCCAGCGACCCAGGGCCGGCCGCTTGGGCGTAGACGATCCGGTCGCCGGGCTCGATCGCCTTGATGTTCGACGACGTGAACGTGCAGAACGAGCCGGCCTCCCCGGTGTACTCCGAACATTCCTTCGTCACGTGGAGGTCTCCCCCTCGCGGTGAGGCGGCGACCCCAGGGGCCAGACCCAGCACCAAGCTCGCGGCCGCTATCACGAGGACGATTCGCTTGGAAGGCATTGCTTGTCCCTCCGAACGCGGAGCGGTCTCGCCAGTGGCTCGGCACAGTCCAGGCGACCAGGATGAGGACTGCGTGTCAGCGCCTCCCGCGTTTGTCTCACTGACCGTACGGCCGTCCTGACCCAACGGAGTGAGCGTTTCCTGAAAAGAATCTGAAGATGCTCGGCCGAGCTCCCCCGCGGGCGGGCCGGCGTCCTGAAGCCACCGGACCATAGGACTTCGCCCGGTCTGGTGACGATCCGGGCCGCCGATGGCTCGACGCTGACGTTGACCGCCGAAGGGTCGCAGAGCGCCCCGGTGGCGGGCGTCGCGTCGTACACCCACACCGACACGGTGGTCTCCGGGACGGACCGCTTCGCGGAGGCCGCCGGTGTCCTCGTCCTGACCGGGACCATCGACTTCTCAACGTTTGCCGTCACCGGTTCGGTGAACGGCTGGTTGAGCTACTGAGCTGACGGCGGCGTTCGCCACCCCTATCGGCGCGGCCGACCCTCGTGGAGTGCCGCGCCGACGACTTGCCGGAAAACGCCGATGGTCGGTATCCCGATGCCGTCCGATGTGGCCAAAGCCATCGGGCACGCGGTGCCCCGCTCGAGACCGTCGTCGATCCGCGTGCTACCTGTCGTTCCTTGCGAACCGCGCGGCGACCACGCCGCGCAACATCCCGCGTACTCGCCGATAGACGCCGACGGGGCCACCGTCCGAGCGCCACTGCTCGAGAAGCAGTACGCCGACGAGCGCAACCTCGATCGCCTTATCGATGTAGGCAAGATCGAAGCGCGCACCGAAGGCGATCCAGCCACCGATCGTCGCCGCGGTGAACCCGATCAGCGCAAGCCGGATCAGCCACCGCCACCGCGCTGCGGGACCTGGAGCGACCATCCCGAGAGCGAGGGCCGCGTAGCCGGCGGCGTTGGCCAGGAACAGCATCCCGCCGAGCGACGCGTGGATCGCGGCCGTAGCGAGAGTGAGGACGACGACCATCGAACGGAGGGCGACGGTGGTAGGGTCGACATGAGCGGTATCGCCGCGGGTGATGACAGCCATCTCGGTGCTCCTTCGCATAGGAGCGATTACGTGCTACCGCTCCGTAGCACATATCCTGTACCGAGAATAGGCTACTGTCAACTAGCACGATTAGAGACGGCCTGGTTCAGGCGCCAGGCTGATGGGATCGGGACGCGGATGCACCGCCGCTGGCCCGGACGAGTGTCTCGGACCCTGGACATACGACGAAGCGGCTCCCGAAGGAGCCGCTTCGATGCTGTCCCGGTGAAGGAGTCCGCCGAAGCGGACGCTTCTGCCACGCGCCAAAGGCATCTATCACGTCGGCTGCACCGACTACCCTGACCCTACCTACCCATGACCTTGAACGCTGGGGCAGCGCTGAATTAACAGCATCGATATCCTACCCCGGGAGGGGACGTTTTCCAAGGGTTTTTGGCACGCAGAACTGTGTAAATTCCTTAATCTTTGGTCCCTTCACCCGGGTTCCTGGGCCGGACCCTCCCCGTGGACGGTCACTTTCGTCATCGCCACCGGTTCGTTCGGGAGGTCGCGGCCGTCGCGTGGCGCCGACACGATCTTGTCCACGACGTCCAGTCCGCGCGTCACCTGCCCGAACAGCGTGTAGTTCTTCGGCAGCTTGCCGGCGAGGTCGGCCGTGCAGATGAAGAACTGGCTGCCGTTCGTGTTCGGACCGGCGTTGGCCATCGCGAGCGATCCGCGCTGGTACTCACCCGTGACCGGCTCGTCCTCGAACTTGTACCCGGGCCCACCCGTGCCCACCCGGCCGCGCTCCAGGGACGCTTTCTTGCCGTACTGGCCGTCGCCGCCCTGGATGACGAAGCCCGGGATGACGCGGTGGAAGATGACGTCGTCGTAGAAGCCCTTGTTCGCCAGGTCGACGAAGTTCTTGGCGGCCTTCGGGGCGCTCTCGTCGAAGAGCTCGACCTCGATGTCGCCGATCTCGGTGGCGATGGTTGCGCGGGTCATGGGCATGCTCCTGCTGCGTGGAAGTGGATCAGGGATTGGAGACGGTGACCTTGGTCATCGCCACTGGATCAAGGGCTTGGTTGCCCGTCTGGTCGCCACTGTTCGGCATAGCTGCGATCGCGTCCACCACGTCCATCCCAACCGTCACCTCGCCGATGATCTGGTAGGTGTTGGCCTGCGCCAACGATTCCCTGGCTGCATCGTCGAGGACGACGAAGAACTGGGAGCCGACGGAGTTCGGCTGACTGGTGCGGGCCATTGCGACTGTGGCGCGTCGGTACTCTGTGGTCACGGGTTCGTCCGTGATGGCGTATCCGGGACCACCGGTCCCCGTGCCTTCCGGGTCGCCGCCCTGGATGACGAAGCCCGGCACGAGCCGGTGAAACACGACGCCGTCGTAGAAGCCGCATTCCGCCAGGGCAACGAAATTGCCGACCGCGATCGGGGACAGGTCCGCCTGGAGACCAAGCGTGAAGGTGCCCTCCGACGTTTCGATCGTCACCGACCGCGTCTCCCCGGCAGGCAGGGGCGCCGGTTCGGACGAGGGGCACGAGCCAGCGGCAGATGAGCCCGACGGAGCGGCCCGTGACGGTGGCGCCTGCGACGGCGGGGCGTCGGATGACGACGCACCCGGCGTCGCGGTACAGGCCACGACGATGGCCACTGAGGCAAGCCACGCCATGGCGCGGATGGGGCGAGAGATCATGCGGCGGCCTCCAGGGCTGCGGGAAGGTCGATGGCGCCGGAGAGGATGGCCTCCCCGAGGATGACCCCGGCTGCGCCGGTGTCGCGGAGCCG
>CAZFXH010000209.1:0-10449 GCA_964522905.1 uncultured Anaerolineaceae bacterium | reverse complement strand
AACCGCCATGTGGGGCAACCTGCATCGAGGGTTCGAATCCCTCCCTCTCCGCCAGACCTTTCCCGGTCCCGGCATCGTGCGCCCGTAGCTCAGTGGATAGAGCGTTAGGTTGCGGACCTCAAGGTCGTGAGTTCGAGTCTCGCCGGGCGCGCCAGAACCTCACCGTAACGGGACCGACGTCCCCCGGATCAGCGCTGCGGCTGGCCGTCTTCGGCCGCGGCCTTGATCAGCGGATGTTGACGCGAGACACTCGCACCGAAGCTGATTCAGAGCGTCCTTGGCCTCATCGCCGGTACGTGGCCAGTACCTTCGGACCATCCCCGGGATAGGTACCTTCGGGGTAGAACGGTGGGAACAACGGCGAACCAAGGAGACCGCGTGTCCATGCCGCCGACCCCGCTGTCGATCCGATCGGCTGCGGGTCGAATGAAACGCATCCGACGATGGCTGGTGCTGGGCACGATCGTCCCCTTCGGCCTGCTCATGGGAGCGGCGACCTTCCAGGGTCTCTGGGATGCGGACGAGACGCGCCGGACCGTGGCGATCCTGATCCTGATCGTGGGAAGCGTCGTGGTCCCCGCCTTCATGACGGTCGTCGCCCGAGGGATCCTCCGTGAGGCGGCATCACTCGATCTCGAGCGGTCCGAGATCTACCAGCTCTACGGCGCGGCACGGCGCGCAGCCCTGGTCGACGGCCTGACCGGACTGGGCAATCATCGCGCCTTCCAGGATGAGCTCGCGTTCCAACTCGAGGAAGCGCAATGGCAGGGAGCCCCGCTCGCCCTCCTGGTCTTCGACGTCGACGGCCTGAAGGCGGTCAACGACGGGAACGGTCACGACGCCGGCGATCGACTCCTGGCTGCCGTCGGCCGTATCACGTCGGCCATCATGCGTCGCGGTGACCGCGCGTTCCGGGTCGGTGGAGACGAGTTCGCCGTGATTCTTCCGAACTCCGATGTCGCGATCGGACTCGAAGTCGGGCGACGGATGCTCACGGCGGCGCTCGGCGGTGGCGACCCGACCGCGCCGGTCGAGCCGTTCTCCCTCTCGATCGGCGTAAGTGCGTATCCAGACCCCAGCCCCGAGACCCACGAGCTGTACCGTCATGCCGACGCGGCCCTGTACTGGTGCAAGCGTCACGGCCGGACCGCCGTCGTCGCGTACGACCCGCTCCACCACGGCGAAACCGCGACCGACCGGCCGACGGCGGAGCTGGCCGCTGACGTCGTGACGGTTCTGGCCAAGCGCGCCCTCCGTCCGGTCTACCAGCCGATCTTCTCGATGGAGACCGGCTTGCCTATCGGCTTCGAGGGCCTGGTGCGGCCCACGGACGGCGCCCCGTTCCGTGACGCGGGGTCCCTCTTCGCCGCGGCTGAGGTGGTGAGCCAGACCGTCGAGCTTGACCTGCTGTGCCTCGACATCGTCGCCTCCGGCGCAGTGGAGTTGCCCGAGGGCGCCTATCTCAGCGTGAACCTCTCGCCTCGCACCCTGGGGTCGTCACTCTTCCGGGCCAGTGACGTGAAGGGCATCTTCCGGCGGTACTCGATCGCGCTCGACCGGGTCGTGCTCGAGCTGACCGAACGGGAGATGGTCGAGGATCTCGACGAGCTGCGGCGCAACGTGAAGGCGCTGCGAGCAGCTGGTCTGCGGCTCGCCGCGGACGACGTCGGGGCGGGCAACGCCGGCCTACGGCTCCTCAGTGAGATGCAGTTCGATATCGTGAAGATCGATCTGTCGCTCGTGCAGGCCGGCACCGCCCATGACCCCTCGCACGCGATCCTCCGGGCGCTCCAGGGACTCGCCGCGCAGTGGAACGCATCGGTCGTCGCGGAGGGGATCGAAACCTCCGAGCAGCTCGCCGTCGTCCGTGGCCTTGGGATCTGCGCCGGCCAGGGCTATCTGCTCGGACGACCGGGCAAGGAGCCAAGCGCTGCTCCGATCGATCTTAACGGCCTGATCTCGGACCACCTGCCGTACCTCTCCATCGTCGATCGCCTCAAGTCGGGCGAGGTGGCTGCCACACCAATCGCCGCGAGGGGTTGAGGCACCGGCCATTTCGACGGAGAGCGGTCGCATAGAGTGCGCGCCACAACATCGCCAGAACTGGCTCGCCGCCCACGATCACCGTCGAGGCTGGCCGTCCTTGAACTGCGCCCAGGTCTGCGTGGCCAGGTCCCGGACGGCCTCGTCCGGGATCAGCTCGGGCTTCGTGATGTTGATGCAGCTTCGGCCGATCTTCGTGCCCGGAAAGCGGTCGTGGACCGCCTCGACCAGGTAGCCTCCCGGGCCCGTCGCCATCGAGAACAGCGAGATGTAGTTCTTGCGACTGGCCAGCCCGACCGAGAACCACGGCCCGACCGGGCCCTTGCTGTTCGAGTAGGTATACGTCCCGTACCCGATGAGCGGCCCGCCGTAGTCCCACATCCGGACATCCGCCGCGGGGAGCGCCTCGACCAGGACGTCGTGGAGACGCTGCATCTCCGATCGTCGCGGTTCTGGCAACGAGTCGATGTGCGCCTGCGCCTCGCTCCTGCCATCGGTCGTCATCCAACCCTCCTGTTTCGCGATGGTACCGCGCGCGACCCGGGGATCCGCATCAGGCGGCGACGTCGATCGGCAACCTCTTGCCGGGGTGCGAGCGGAGGGCCGGGTCGGACACGGTGATCGCCGCGGCGCCCGCGATGCCCACGAGCGTGACGAGCAACGTCACCTGGAAGCCGAAGATCGCCACGACTGGCGCCCCGCCGATGCTGCCGATCACGAGGGCCACCGCCAGCGCCGCCGAGAAGAGCGAGAAGGCGCTGCCACGATCGGCGTCGCCGCTGCGGCGCGACAGCTCCACGAGCATGGGCGTCATCACGAGCCCGCCGCCGGCCCCGCTGAGCAGCCCAGCCGCCACGAGGAGTGGCGTCGTCGGAGGCAGCGCCGCCAACACGATCGCCAGGGCCGTCACCGCGAGGCCGGCAAGCATCAGGAGACCCGGGCGCATCCGGTCGGCCAGCCAGCCGGAGGGGATGCGACTGAGCAGGATGGCAACACCATCTGCTGCGAAGTACAAGCCGATGTCGGCGCCTGCCGCCTCTGCCCGCTGGGGCAGGTACGCGATGATCACCCCCCAGTGCACGATGAACAGGATGACGATCGCGATGATCGGAGCCCACGTGCGCCGGAAGGCGAAACCGAGGCGTCGGCGAGCCTCATGCAAGGGACGCTCGTCGTGACCGCCCGCCCCCGAGCCGGATCGCAGCCGGAAGGGTCTGATCCACACCAGGGCGAGTCCGGCGACCACGGCCGCCGTCATCGCAAGTGCAACCCCGTGCAACGACGTTGCCGACAGCACGGCCAGGGACAGCGGCGGGATCGCCACGAGGGTCAGGTTGTGCGCGCTGCCCATGAACGCCAGCGCGAAGCCGCGCCGCGCGGGTTCGGTCAGGTGCGGGACGAGCGATAGCGCCGCCGGCAGCGTTCCGGCGATGCCGATCCCCTGGAAGATCCGGGCGACGACGAATGGGCCAGCCGGGCCGCCCGGCTCGACCCCGGGGAGCATCAGGATCCCGCAGCCGACGAGGTACGCGATGCCGCCGATCGTGAGCATCCGCAGCCCGCCGAGGCGGTCGACGATGACGCCGGCCAGGAAGGCGGCGGGTACCTGGACGAGCGCCGCGACGCCCACGATGAGCCCGATCTCCGGATCCGGGACCCCGGCTCGAGCGAGCGCCACCGGGAGCGACGCCGTGAAGCCGTGGAACCCGGCCTGGACGGCGAACAAGGCGAAGGCCAGTCTGATCACGCGGCCATCATCCGGCCGCCACCGCCGTCGCGCGCCGCCATCGCGCACAGCGCCGTTCATGACGCAGCCCGTACCATCGGGACATGCAGCGCGTGGCATTCCTCGGTCTCGGGACGATGGGCGCCGCGATGGCCGCGAACCTCGCCCGCGCCGGTTTCCCCGTCGCCGCCTGGAACCGGACGGCCGATCGCGCTCCGGAGCTGCAGGAGCTCGGTGTCACGACGGCTTCAAGCCCCGCGGAAGCGGCCGCGACCGCCGAGATCGTCGTCATCTGCGTGTCGGACACGCCGGACGTGGAAGCGGTGCTGTTCGGGCCGGACGGCGTCGTGGAGGGAGCGAAGCCCGGCACTCTCATCGTAGATTGCTCGACGATCGCCCCATCGGGCAGCTGGGATTTCGCGGCCCGACTTCGGGAGCGCGACCTGCGGATGGTCGATGCGCCGGTGTCCGGGGGTTCGGAGGGCGCACGCAACGCGACCCTCACGATCTTCGTCGGTGGAGCCGAGCGCGACGTCGAGCATGCCCGGCCCGTGCTGAACGCCCTCGGCCGGACGATCACCCATGTCGGCCCGATCGGCGCGGGGCAAGCGGTCAAGGCGGTCAACCAGGTCATCCTCGCGGGCACCTATCTGGGCGTCGCCGAAGGCATCGTCCTCGCGATGAAGGCCGGGCTCGATGTCGAGCAGGTCGTCGAGGCGCTCGGCGGGGGAGCGGCCCAGAGCTGGGTCCTCGCAAATCGCGCCGGCCGGATGATCGACAACGAGTACCCGCTCGGGTTCAAGGTCGCGTTGCATCGCAAGGACCTCGGGATCGCGCTCGAGCTCGCCGCGCAGCTCGGGGCCGCGCTGCCGGTCAGCGCCCTCGCGGCCCAGCTCGAGTCGGGCCTGATCGCCAAGGGTCACGCCGAGGACGATATGTCCGCGCTCGCGCGCGCGATCCGAGGTCTCTCCGGACTGGACGACTGACCGGGCTAGTCGAGGCCGACCAGCAGCATCGGGTCGCCGAGCTTGCCCTCGTAGCGCGGCCGGAACCGCTTGGCGTTGTACATGACCCGGACGTCGACCTTGCGCGGCCCGAGCGCCGGGTCGGGCAACCCGGTGTGCGCGTACTTTCCCTCCTGGATCGCGACCATCCGCCCGGTCATGCCGTCCTGGATCAGGTCCATGGCGACGTTGGCGAACGTCGTCGCGACCATCGAGTCGATCGAGTCCGGCTCGCCCGACCGCAGGTCGTACGTCAGCTCCGAAGCGAGTGTCTCGATCCCGGTCCTGGCATGCAGCTCGTAGGCCAGAGCCTCCCCGACATTCGCCTTGCGGCGATGCCCGAAGGCGTCGGCTTCACCGACATCGGACATCTGTGCACCCTTCCAGATCGCGCCCTCCGCCGTGATGACGAAGGTGTAGTGCGACGGGTTCGACGCATGGTCGGCGGCCAGGAGGGCTGCGAGGGCCTCGAGGTCGTATGGCGCCTCCGGGATGACGCACCGCGCCGACGTCACGTACGCCGTGTACAGCGCGGAGAACCCAGCGTCGCGACCGAAGATGCGGAACACGCCGATACGTTCATGCGAGCCCAGGGTCGTCCGCTGGCGGTTGATCGCCTCCTTCGCGCGCGTGATCGCGGTCGAGAAGCCGATGCAGTACTCCGTTCCCTGCACGTCGTTGTCCATCGTCTTGGGGATGGCGACGAGAGGCACGCCCGCGTCGGCGATCACCTGGGAGTACGACAGCGTGTCGTCGCCGCCGATCGTGACCAGCACGTCGACCCCGAGCGCCGAGAGGTGGTCGAGGACGAGCGGCGTCAGGTCGTGGAGGTCCTCGTCGACCGCAAATCGGCTGCGCTCCGCCTCCGACAGCCAGTCCGGCAGGGCGCTGGCCCGCATCTTGCGTGGGTTCGTCCGCGAGGTGTGGAGGATGGTGCCGCCGGTCCGGTCGATCGTCCGGGTGTTGATCCGGTCGAGCGGACGGAGGTACCCGCCACCATCCGGCAGCCCAGGCTGGACGTGGGTGAGGCCCTCCCAGCCCCGCCGGATGCCGAGCACTTCGTGGCCGGCCTCGGTCGCCCGATACACGACGCTCTTGATGACGGCGTTGAGGCCTGGGACATCGCCGCCGCCGGTGAGGATGGCGATCAGTTTCGACATGCGACCGCCATGCTAGCGCGTCATCTCGGGCGCGGCCGGTTGCGGTTCGGTCACGCGCACGGTGGGCGGATGACCGTCTGCTAGCATCGACCCATGAACTACGAGCTATTCATGGGGGAGGCGCTGGCGGAGGCCGAGCTCGCGATCGAGCGCGGTGAGCGGCCCATCGCCGCCGTCGCCGTCGTCGACGAGGCGATGGTCGCTCGCGCCCATGACCGGGTCGAACAGACGAACGACCCGACCGCGCATGCCGTGGTCGTCGCCCTGCGCGAAGCGGCCCGCCGCCTGGGCCGTGGTCGCCTCGCCGATGCCACGATCTTCACGACCCACGAGCCATGTGCGATGTGCGTCGGGGCCCTCCTCGCCAGCGACGTCGAGGCGCTCGTGTACGCGGTCGCAGATACCCGCGAGGGCGCCGCGGGGACCGTGCTGCAACTGGCGCAGCACCCTGGCCTGCCGCGGCGCATCAAGGTCGTGAGCGGCATCCGGCGCGATGAGGCCGAGGCGCTCTTCGCCGGGTCGCCGACCGCCTGATCCGAAGCGTCCGGCCAGCCATTCCAGCCCGCTTTGGTATCCTCTCCTGCGGAGAGGTGTCCGAGTGGTTGATGGTGCCGCTCTCGAAAAGCGGTGTGCGAAAGCACCGCGGGTTCGAATCCCGCCCTCTCCGCCACAAACCTCGGGCCTTCTTCGGACCGGCCGGCCCTCCGGCCGGTCCCGGCATGTTCGGGGAGAGGTCGCCTAGTGGACTATGGCGCCGCACTGGAAATGCGGTTTGGGGCAACCCATCGCGGGTTCGAATCCCGCCCTCTCCGCCACACCCGCCCGGACGTCATGGGGCGTGACCGCAAGCGATGGACGGCGTGATGGAGCGCTCCGGGGTATCCTTCCGGGGCCGTGCTAGGCGGGGAACTAGCGGTGCCCTGTAGCCTGCAATCCGCTCCAGCAGGGCCGAATCCCCTCTCGAGGTCTCCGTTCTCGGTCGCCGCCCGACGGTGCGACGTTGAGGACCGGGTCCCGCGCAGCGGCGAACCGCGAACCGTGTCAGGTCCGGAAGGAAGCAGCACTAAGCGATCCTCGTCGGGTGCCGCGGAACGGCCTGGTCCGAGCCGCCCGTCATGGTGGGCCCGAGCAACGGTCGATCGACGGAGGGTGCACGGCAATCGATACCCGCTCGCCCCCGACCGGAGGAGGTCGTGACGCCGACCGTTCCGCACCAGGCGCTGTACCGACGCTGGCGTGCTCAGACCTTCAGCCAGATCGTCGGTCAGGAAGCGGTCGTCGAGACGCTCCGCAACGCCGTCCGGACCGAGCGGGTCGCCCACGCGCTCCTGTTCGTCGGCCCGCGCGGGACCGGCAAGACGTCGCTCGCCCGGATCATGGCGAAGGCCGTCAACTGCACGAACCTCCTGGACGGCGACCCGTGCGATGCGTGCGACTCGTGCGTAGCTATCCGCGAGGGAACCACCCTGGACGTGCTCGAGATCGACGCGGCGTCCAACCGCGGGATCAACGAGGTCCGCGACCTGCGCGACCGCCTCGGCTATCCGCCGGGCCACTTGCGCCGCAAGGTCTACATCCTCGACGAGGCCCATCAGATCACCAAGGAAGCCTGGAATGCGCTTCTGAAGTCGCTCGAGGAACCGCCCGACTTCGTGATCTTCATGTTCGCCTCGACCGAACCCTCTGGCTTCCCGCCGGCGATCCTGTCGCGCCTCCAGCGCTTCGATGTCCGGCGCCTGACGGTCCCTGAGATCGAAGGCAAGCTGACACGGATCCTGGAGGCGGACGGCCGGACGATCGAGCCCGGGGCCCTCACGTTGATCGCCCGTCTTGCCGCCGGCGGCATGCGCGACGCGGAATCCATCCTCGACCAGCTGTTGTCGATGACGACCGATATCGTCACCGAGCCTGCTGTTCGCGACCTGCTCGGCCTCGCCGATGCCGCAGCCGTCGACGGATTCGTCGAGGCGTTGCTGACCGGCGACGCGGCCGCGGGCATCGAGATCCTCGACCGGCTCGAGGAGCGCGGCCGTGACCCCCGGGCGTTACTGGACCAGGTGGTCGAAGCGATTCGCACGCGGCTCGTGACCGAAGCCGGGTCGGACGGCACGGGTCGGGGGACCAGCCTGACCGCTGTGGCCCGGAGACTGATCGCGATCGACCCGGACCGCGCCGGCATCGGCGGCCTCCGCCTTCAACTCGAACTCGCTCTGTTCGCTGCCCCGCCGGCGCTCGCCGCGCCGCCGACAGCGCCCGCCACCGCGCCGACGCTCGAACCCGCGAAGCAGACAGCGAAGCCCGCCGCGCCCCCGCCAACCGAGCCCGATGTCTCGCAGGTGCAGCCCGCCGCGCCCCCGCCACCCGAGCCACCGCCCGCCGCCACGATGCCAACGTCCGAGCCGGCGGCGCCGGAAGCCGAGGCGCTGGACGCCCCGGTGGCGCCACCCGCGGCCGAGACCATCGCCCAGAGGCCGGTGACCGCCGACCTCGAGAGACTCGTCCGCGATTGGGCGGAGATCGTCCGCGCGGTCGGCCCCGCCACCCGGGCCGTCCTCACCGAATGCCGCCCTATCTCGGTCGAGGGCAATGTGGTCACCCTCGGGTTCCCGGAGGCGAAGAGCTTCCTGAAGGACCATGCCGAGCGAAGGCGACCGGAGCTGGAAACCGCCATCGGCGGCCACCTGGGCCGGGCCGTCAATGTGCGAACGGTCGCGACTAATGTCGAGGTCGCGCCACTCCTCGATGCCAGCGACCTGGTCGCGGAAGCGCGCCGCATCTTCGGCGATGACCTCGCGGACGTCGTCGAGATCGACTGACCGGGCCACGGCCCGGCAGGCCATCAACGCATCGGTCAGACTGGCTGCCACGACACGAGGAGGAACACGCGATGGGGATGGCGAATCTGCAGCGGATGGCGCAGCAGATGCAGCAGGAGATGGCCCGCGTCCAGGGGGAGCTCGAAGCCGCGACGGTCGACGGCTCCGCAGGTGGCGGCGTCGTCAGCGCGACCGTGACGGGCAAGCAGGAGCTCGTCAGCATCACGATCGATCCCTCGGCGGTGGATCCCGAAGACGTCGAGATGCTGCAGGACCTGGTCGTCGCCGCGGTCAACGAAGCCCTGCGCAAGTCACGCGAGCTCGCCGAGGAGAAGATGGCGGCGGTGACCGGCGGCCTCAAGATCCCGGGGATGTGACGGGCGCGTGGCGACCCTCCTCATCGAGCCCGTCGCGCGGCTCATCGAATCATTCGGCCGCCTGCCAGGCATCGGCCCGAAGACCGCCCAGCGGCTGACCTATCACCTGCTCCGCGCGCCCGACGCGGAGGCGCGGGCGCTGGCAGCGGCCCTCATCGATGTCCGCGACAAGGTCGTCTTCTGCGAGCGCTGCTTCAACATCAGCGACCAGGAGCTGTGCGCCATCTGCCGCGACGGCGGCCGGGACCAGCGCCGGCTGTGCATCGTGGAGGAGCCGCTCGACGTCCTCGCGCTCGAACGGACAGCTGAGTTCAAGGGGCTGTATCACGTCCTCCACGGGGCGATCTCGCCGATCGATGGCATCGGCCCGGAGCGGTTGCGTATCCGCGAGCTGCTGGAGCGCGCCGACGAGGCGGCGCGTGACGGCACGCCGTTCGAGGAGGTGATCCTCGCCACGAACCCGACCCTCGAAGGCGAGGCGACCGCGATGTACCTGGCCGAACGGCTGGAATCGGTTGTCGGCAGCGTCACCCGGATCGCGCGGGGCCTCCCGGTCGGTGGTGACCTCGAGTACGCGGACGAGGTGACATTGATCCGCGCGCTCCAGGGCCGCCGGGCGGTCTGAGCGCCGACCATGAGCCATCTCCTCGCCGAGATCGGTCTGCGCCTCCTGAAGGCCGCGGCGGCCGCGGTGCTCGGCCTCGTCGTCTACGCGTTCGCGGTGGCGCTCGGCAACCCGGGCGGCGTCGAGCTCGCGCTGCTGTCGTGGCTGAGTGGAGCGGCCTTCATCCTGCTCGTGGAATCGGGTCCGCTCTAGCCGGTCGGGGCTCGTTTGACAGCCCCAAGGGCCCCTCGTAGTATTCGCGGCCGTGCCACCTCTCCGAGGCTGGCGCCAAAGGACCGCTCAGGCGGTTGAATCCCGGTCGGTGCGTTTGACGCCGTGCGGGGCAGGCCCCATACTTCGTGGTCTGCGCCATGCGCTGTCGCGCCCGACGCTGCACCTTAACAATTGAAGAGTGACAGGAAACATCTGGACAACAAGATGTGCGAGCGATCGAACCCTCGGATTGAAGTCGCCGTGGCAACACGGCGCATACATTCGGAGAGTTTGATCCTGGCTCAGGATTAACGCTGGCGGCGTGCATGAGACATGCAAGTCGAACGGACACTCAGGGCTTGCTTTGAGTGTTAGTGGCGGACGGCTGAGTAACGCGTAGGTGACCTGCCCCGAAGTGGGGAATAACTGCCCGAAAGGGTGGCTAATACCGCATGTGGTGATGCGTTCATTCGCATCAGTAAAGCCGCAAGGCGCTTCGGGAGGGG
>CAZFXH010000208.1:0-9000 GCA_964522905.1 uncultured Anaerolineaceae bacterium | reverse complement strand
AGGGCGAGCCGGGCTGTGCGGTGCGCGGCGCGATCGCCGCCGGAACCCTGGACGACGATCGACTCGCGAGCTACCGCAAGCTCGAGCGCGAGCTCGCTCACGCCGAGCGACGCGAAGACCCACGGGCACGCGCCGCGGAGGCCAAGCGCTGGCGGCAGATACACAAATCTGTCGAACGCCACATGGACCAGAAATACGGGAGAGAACGATGACGACCACGGCCGAGGACACGTGGCTTGACCTGGCGGATGCTCCGCCGATCGAGGGCCTCCGGTTCCGCCGGCCACGCGGCGACGACGCCGACTACGAGGCTACGGCCGCGGTGTTCGTCGCGGCCAACCAGCACGACGGGATTCCCTGGCTCCCGCTCGGGCGTCACCTCCGGGAGGAGTGGGAGGGCTCGGTCGGCGTCGATCCGTTGACCGACTGCCTGATCGCGGAGATCGACGGACGGGCCGTCGCCGAGGGCGGCGTGGAACGTCGGGTCCATGACGGGATCGCGGTCTACCACATCGACGGCCACGTGCTCCCGGAGTACCGGCGGCGCGGCCTGGGCAGGGCGATCCTGCGCGAGAACGTCCGCCGCGCGACGGAGCGATCGGTCGGGGAGGAAGCCGGCCAGGCCGTAGAGATGCGTTCACAGGCCGAGGAGACCGGGGTCGGGCACCGCGCGCTGCTGGAAGCGCACGGCTTCGAACCGATCCGCTGGTTCTTCATGATGCGTCGCGTGAACCTGGACGACGTCCCCGACGCTCCCCTGCCCGACGGGCTGGAGATCCGACCGGTCACGCCGGACCAGCACCGCGCCATCTTCGATGCGGAGGTGGAGGCGTTTCGCGATCACTGGAGCGCCGTGGAGAAGACCGATCAGGACCTCGAGACCATGCTCGGCAAGAAGGAACTCGATACGGACCTGTGGGTCGTGGCCTGGGACGGCGACCAGATCGCGGGCGTCGTCCAGAATTGGATCTGGCCCGAAGAGAACGCCGGGCTCGGCGTGGCCAGCGGCTGGCTCGAGCACATCAGCGTGCGCCGGCCGTGGCGGCGCCGAGGCCTGGGCCGGGCGATCACCGCGGAATCGCTGCGGCGCGTGGCGGCCGCCGGGATGACCGATGCGATGCTCGGTGTCGACGCCGAGAATCCGAGCGGAGCGCTTGGCCTCTACGAAGGCCTTGGCTTCGCCGTCGATCAACGCTGGACAACGTACCGGCGACCACTCCGAGGCTGATCCACCCCTGTCGATCGGCTGCGGCGGCCACCCGTGGCATCATCAGCGGAACGCTGGAGGATAGGTCATGCGTTCCTACCTGATCGTGGCCAATCAGACGTTGACCAGCCAGTCGCTCACGGACGCCATCACGACCCGCCTGGTCGGTGGTCCGGTGCGGACCCATGTCGTGGTGCCGCTCAGCCCGGTCGGCGGTCGGCTGACCTGGGACGAAGACGAATCCCGGAGTGTCGCCCAGGCGCGGCTCGAGGAGGTCGTCGCCCGCCTGCGCGAGATGGGCGCCGAAGCCGACGGTGAGGTCGGCGATCGCGATCCGGTCCTGGCGGTCAAGGATGCGATGCGCGGCCGCGAGGTCGACGAGGTGATCGTCTCCACGCTCCCCAAGGGGATGTCGCGCTGGCTCGGGGAGGACGTGCCGAGCCGACTCCGCGATTCCGTTCGAGTGCCGGTCGTCGTGGTGACGCAGGAAGCTGCCGGCTGAGGTGCGCCGCTCCGCTCACGCGAACAGGCGGCCGCCGTCGCGGATGAGCTCCAGCAACGCCCGCTCGCGCCCGATCGTCGTCGTCGGGCCATGACCCGGGAGCACCCCGACCCCATCCTCCAGCTCGGATAGGCGCCCGAGTGACGTCACCATCGCCGCGGGATCGCCGCCCGGCAGGTCGACGCGACCCCAACCCCCGGCGAACAGGGTGTCGCCACTGAACAGCAGGCCGTCGTCGCGTCCGAGGAGGCACACGGATCCCTCCGTGTGCCCGGGAGTGTGCAGCACGGTCAGGCGGATGTCGCCGAAGCGGATCTCCCCACCCTCGGCGAGCTCGACCGCCGGGACGGACGGGATGATCGGAAACGGCGCCCACAGCGGCTGCGGGTCGGTCAGCCGGTCGCGGTCGAGCGGGTGGACCGCGATGTCCGCACCCGTGTGCTCCGCGACGGCGGCGTTGTCGCCGATGTGGTCCCAGTGGCCGTGCGTCGAGACGATGAGCTTGAGCGTCCAGTCGCGCGCGGCCAGCTCGTCGGCGATCCAGGCGAGGCAAGGGGTCGCGGTGTCGATGGCGATCGCCTCGCGCGTCCGCGCGTCCGCCAGGACGTGGACGTTCGTCGCGATGGGCCCCACGACGCGGTGGAGACGCTCCATGAGAGCGACCTAGCTCGTGCCCTCCAGCTTCGACTTCATGCAGTCGAAGGTCTGGCCGATCATCTTGTTGGCGGTGCCATCGATCATCCGTGCCCCGACGCTGGCGAGGGTGCCGGCGATGTTGACGTCGGCGTCCCAGTCCATCTTCGTACCACCGGCTTCGCCGTCCGATAGTCGCATGTGAGCGGTCGCGTCGACCGCACTGCCCGGAGCCTGGCCGTGGGCCTTGATCGTGGCCGCGTCGGGAGCAGTCATCTCGGCGAACTCCATGTTCACGATGAAGCGCGCGCTGATGAACCCGATGCCCACTTTGGCGGTCGCCTTGAAGTGCGTGTCGTCGATGACCTCGATCGTCTCGACGCCCGGTCCGCACTGGCCGACCTGGTTCGGATCGATGACGAACGCCCAGACGCGATCGCGTGGTGCGGCGATCTCGACAGAGCCTTCGAAATGCATCGGGATCCTCCAGGACTACGACCGGGGTCTCAGTCCGGCAAGGATACCGATGGTTGGGCCATGCCGCCGGTACCCGGGGCCGCGAGGAAGACGGCCGGCTCCTTGATGAACCGGGTCCGGCACCCGATCGAGCAGAACGCGTAGACGACCCCGTCGTGCTCCGCCAGGTGCCGGGCATGAGCGCCGTCCACGGTCATGCCGCAGACCGGGTCGACCAGGACGATGTCATCGACAACGGGCTGCAGACTGATGGTCTCCGGCAGGCCACCGGCGACCGTCGCCGGCCCCGGTGAGGCGACGAAGTCGGCCCGCCCGCGGCGGACCTGGACGAGCTCGGCCAGGATCGAGAGGGCGATCTCCTCGGCCGTCTCCGCGCCGAGGTCCAGACCAGCGGGCGCCCGGAGTGCGGCGATGCGATCGTCCCCGACGGTCGTCTCCTCGCGCAGCCAATCACGGACGACGGCCGCACGGGTCGGCGAGGCGACGAGGCCGACGTACGAGGCGTCGCGGGTCAGCGCGAGCCCGACGGCTTCCTCGTCCCAGATGCCCTGGCTCGCGACGACGACGTACGGCGACGCCAGGGGTTCCAGGCCGCGGATATCGGCCGAGGCGTGGACTCGGGCCGTCGGGAACGCATCGGGTTCGGCGATCGGATCGATCACGGTGACCTTCCAACCGGCGGCGGCACCGAGCGTGGCGAGAGCGCCGGCGATCGGCGTGGTTCCGGCGATCCAGAGCTGGGGGGCGGGCAGATGCGGTTCCACGTAGATCTCCAGCGTGCCACCGGAGTGGCAGGTCATGACGAGCTCGATGATGCCGTCCGCCCGGCGGCCCTCGGCCGGCCCGTCCCTGGAGAGGCGGAGCAGACGAGGCTGGCCGTCGGCCAGGGCCCGAAGCGCTTCCCGGACGACCACGGGCTGAGCGCAGCTGCCGCCGACCCAGCCCTCGATCGTACCGTCGGGATGGACGATCCCGCTCGCCCCCGGGCGGGCCGAGGTCGGCTTGCGGACCGCCACGACCGTTGCGACGACGAACGGGCGGCCCTGACCGTCGAGCTCGGCGGCGCGGGCGAAGGTGCCGGCGGACATCGTGGGAACCTAGGAGATGCCTTTCTCGTGCAGGATCGCCCAGACCTTCTGGGGCGTGATCGGGATATCGATGTTGCGGACGCCCAGGTGCCACAACGCGTCGACGACCGCGTTGGCGATGGCCGGCGGGGCGCCGACCGTGGCCGACTCACCGACGCCCTTCGCCCCGATCGGGTGATGGGGCGATGGCGTCACCGTCTTGGCGACCTCCCAGGCCGGCGTCTCCATGGCCGTGGGCACGAGGTAGTCCATGAACGTGCCGGCCATGTTGTTGCCCAGCTCGTCGTAGGTGATCTCCTCGTACAGCGAGGGCGCGAGGCCCATCGTGAGACCGCCGTGGATCTGCCCGTCGACGATCATCGGGTTGATGATGTTGCCGCAATCGTCGACGGCCACGAACCGCCGGACGTTGACCCGGCCAGTCCCCTTGTCGATGTCGACGACGCAGATGTACGAGCCGAACGGGAACGTCAGGTTTGGCGGATCGTAGTAGTTGACCGCCTCGAGCCCGGCCTCCATCCCCTGCGGATGGTTGGTGTAGGCGGCGAATGCGATCTCCTGGATGGTCTTGGACCGATCGGGCGAGCCCTTGACGCTGAACTTGCCGGGCTCCCAGTCGAGGTCGTCTTCCGCAACCTCCATCAGGTGTGCGGCGAGCGTGCGGGCCTTGGCCTGGATCTTGCGCGCGGCCATCGCCGTGGCGGCGCCCGCCACCGGCGTGGACCGGGACGCGTACGTGCCCAGACCGTAGGGCGCGGTGTCCGTGTCGCCGTACTCGATCTTGATGTCCCCGACCGGGAACCCGAGTTCTTCGGCGATGATCTGGGCGAACGTGGTCTCGTGCCCCTGGCCCTGCGACTGCACGCCGATGCGGGCGAGGACCTTGCCCGTCGGATGGACGCGGATCTCGCACGAGTCGAACATCTTCAGTCCGAGGATGTCGAAGTCGTGCGACGGACCAGCCCCGACGATCTCGGTGAAGGAGCTGATGCCGATGCCCATGAGCTCACCGCGCTCGCGCTTCTCCGCCTGTTCCTTTCGGAGACCGGCGTAGTCGATGATGTCCATCGCCTTCTGGAGCGCGGGGCCGTAGTCCCCGGAGTCGTACGACCAGCCGGTCGGCGTCTTGTACGGGAACTGATCCTTCTGGATGAAGTTCTCCATCCGGAGCTGGGCTGGGTCCTTGCCGATGTCGTGGGCGAGGATGTCGACCATCCGCTCGATGGCATGGACGGCTTCGGTCACCCGGAATGAGCAGCGATAGGCGACGCCACCGGGCGGCTTGTTGGTATAGACACCGTCGACCTCGACGAACGCGTCCGGGAAGTCGTACGAGCCGGTGATCACGTTGAACAGGCCGGCCGGGAACTTCGAAGGGTCGGCCGCGGCGTCGGTATAGCCGTGGTCGGCGATCGTCTTCACCTTCAGGCCGGTGATCCGGCCCTCCTTCGTCGCCCCCATCTCGGCATGGATGTGGTAGTCGCGGGCGAACGAGTCCGCCTGGAGGTTCTCGCTCCGATCCTCGATCCACTTGACCGGCTTGCCGGTGAGGAACGACGCGGCGACGGCCAGGACGTAGCCCGGGTAGACAGGCACCTTCCCCCCGAACCCGCCGCCGATGTCATGCGTCTTGACGCGGATGTTCTGTTCGGAGATGGGCAGGCCCGCGCCTGCGGCGACCAGGGCGAGCACGGTCCGGATGGCGTGCGGCGCCTGGCTGGTCATGTGGAGCGTGAGCTGCTGCCGGACCGGATCCCAATCGGCGACGCAGCCGCATGTCTCGATCGACGCGACATGGATCCGAGGGATGTAGATGTCCTGCGACACGGTCACCTCGGCGGCCGCAAGCGCGGCATCCGCGGCCGCCCGGTCACCCGATTCCCAGTGCCAGATGTGGTTGTTGGCCTTCTCCGGCCCGCGGTCGGGACGGAGGACGAACGCGTCGGGCTCGAGCGCCTTGTGCGGGTCGACAACGACCGGCAGCGGCTCGTAGTCGACGAGGACCGCGGCGACACCGTCGGCGGCGGCATAGCGGGAGGTCGCGATGACCGCCGCGACCTCCTGCGACTGGTACATGACGGTGTCCACCGGGAGCACCATCTGCATGTCGCCGGCCAGCGTCGGCATCCAGTGGAGCTTGTATCCCTCCAGGTCCTTGCCGGTGACCACCGCGGCGACACCCGGGATCTTCAGCGCCTCGGAGGCGTCGATCGACTTGATCGTCGCGTGGGCGTATGGACTTCGGACGATGTCGAGCCAGAGCTGCCCCGGCAGGTTGACGTCCTCGATGTACTCGCCCTGGCCGCGGATGAAGCGTGGGTCCTCCTTGCGCTTGACCGAGTGGCCCATGCCACCGATCTCCGGGCTGGTGCGAAGCTCGTGTTCGGTTTCCGTCGTCATGGTCGTCGCTCCCTCAACCGGCCGCAGCCGGTTCGGCCGAGACTTCCTGGCCTTCGACCGTCTCGGCCGCCACGACCGGGGCGGACGCGCTCTCGCGGAGTGTGCCGGCTGCCTGCTGGATGGCCTTCACGATGTTCACGTAGCCGGTGCAGCGGCACAGGTTGCCGCTGATTCCCTCGCGGATCTCGGCTTCGGAGGGATCCGGGTTCTCGCCGAGGAGCCACTCCGCTTGCATGATCATGCCCGGGGTGCAGAAGCCGCACTGGAGGCCGTGCTGGTCCCAGAACGCCTGCTGGAGCGGGTGGAGCGTCGCGCCATCGGCAACGCCCTCGATGGTCTTGATCTCCCGGCCATCGGCCTGGACGGCGAGCATCGTGCACGACTTGGCGCTCTGGCCGTCGACATGGACGGTGCAGGCCCCGCAGTTGCTGGTGTCGCAACCCACGTGCGTGCCAGTGAGGCCGAGGTTATCGCGGAGCAGGTGGACCAGGAGGAGCCGCGGCTCGACGTCCACCTCGTGCGCTTCCCCGTTGACGGTGACGTTGATCTTCTGGGTCGTCATCGTGGCCCCTCGGTCTACGAGAAGGACAGGGCGCGGGCGACGGCGCTGCGGAGCGACCGGACGGTCATCTCCGCGGCCATCGCGCGCTTGTATTCGATCGGTCCGCGGACGTCGCCGGCGGGTCTCGCCTGGGCGCCGGCCGCCTCGCCGGCCTTGCGGAACAGCTCCTCCGACGGCTGCTGGCCCTCCAGGATCGCCTCCGCGTCAGTCGCCGCGAACGGGGTCTCGGCAACGGCGGTAAGACCCACGCCGGCGCCGTCGATCCGACCATCCGGGGCGAGCTGGACGATGACCGCGGATCCGACCGTGGCGAAGTCGCCGACCTTGCGCTCGAGCTTCGTGTAGGCACCGCCGGTGCCCTTCGGCCGAGCGCGGATGCGGATCTCGGTGAGCACCTCGGTGGGCTCGATCGCCGTCGCGAAGGTGTCGAGGAAGAAGTCACGCGACTTGATCAGCCGCTCACCGGACTGGCCGCGGCAGACGATCGTGGCGTTGACCGCGAGGAGCATCGCGGGCCAGTCGCTGGCGGGGTCCCCGTGCGCGACGGAGCCACCGATCGTGCCCCAGTTGCGCACCTGCGGGTCGCCGATGACCCCGGTCAGGTCGATGAGGGCCGGGTAGTGGTCCGCGACGATCTCGTGGTCGTGCACCTGGCGGTGCGTGGCACGGGCCCCGATGCGCAACTCGTCGTCGCTCTCGGAGATGCCATCGAGACCGGTGAGGTCGCGCATGTCCACGAGGAGGGCCGGTTGGGCGAGGCGGAGCTTGATGAGCGGGATGAGGCTGTAGCCACCCGACAACAGCTTCGCCTCGCCTTCGCGCTCCTTGAGGATCCGTAACGTCTCGTCCAGGGTTCCCGGACGGACGTAATCGAACTGCGCCGGGATCATCGCTCGCCTGCCTCCTCCCCCGCGTGCCAGCGGGGACTCTCAGCCCGTCCGCTCCGGGCGGGCACCGAACCATTGGCGTTGCAGGGCGACGGTCGAGCAGCGTCCCTCAGGCTCGATCGCGTCCACGGTTGTGACGGTGATCTCGGAAGTATCCGCCCGGGGTCGTTGGCACGTCAACGGAATTCGTCGGCGGGCGCGCCCGACACTCGCGTGCGCACGTGATGCACGGGCACGGGCAGGCCCGCTAGGCGGCGGCCAGCGGCTGCCCCGTTTCGAGGAACGTCTTGAGGCCAGACACGATGTACACGATGCCGCCGGTGAACTCGGCTTCGACCTGCGAGCCGGGCACGATCGCGGTCGTGACGACGAGGCGCGTCGGGGCATCGGCGCCCTCACCGGGTTCGATGGCCCAGGTCATCCGGACGGGGCCCTCGGCTTCGATCGCGGGCGACCAGCGCGGGTGGAACGACATCGCGACGCGCCGACCGGGCTCGATCTCAAGGACTTCGCCGTCGGCCGCGACCGAGCCGTCGGGATAGGTGTACGCGATCGAAGCGCCGGGCGCCCAGCTCGACGCGACCCGGGTGCCGAAGTAGTAGCCGACGGTGTCTTCGCCGTCTGTGATGGCGCGCCAGACCCGGTCGGGCGAGGCCTTGATGTACACGGAATAGACGTGATCGACGGGGTCCATCGGAGCCTCCAGCGTTCGTTTCAGGAACGACATCGCCCCGACGACGGGTTCGGCGAACTTGCCGATCCATCGATCGTGGGCCTGCCGGATCGGCACCGGGTTGAGGAAGTGGCGCTTCTCGCGGCCGACCTTCTGGGTCGTGACGAGATCGGCCGCCTCCAGCACGCCAAGGTGCTTCATGACCCCGAACCGCGTCATCGCGGGCAGCGCCGCGCACAGCTCACCGAGCGTCTGGCCATCGCGCTCGAAGAGCCGGTCGAGCAGGACCCGCCTACCAGGGTCGGCGAGTGCCCGAAAGATCGGGGCCATGTCGTCCGTCATACCGACGATGTTATGTGACCCATTGGTCACATGTCAAGGGTCTATGGGCCGGCTTGTGCGCCAAGGGCGGTTGTTAAGTCCGAGCACCGAGCGACTACGCTCTCCTCGATGAGGACGCGCACGAGGGGAGCGGCACCGTGAATTGGCCGACCTACGAGACCGTCACCTTCGACCTGGCCGATCCAGATGTCGCCGCGCTCGCCGCGCGGTTTCCGTGCGTGAGCCAACT
>CAZFXH010000207.1:0-2644 GCA_964522905.1 uncultured Anaerolineaceae bacterium | reverse complement strand
GCGCTCGCCCGGATGCTCGAGGAGGAGCCGACGGCGCGCCTCGAGCGGTCCGACACCGGCGAGCAGGTGCTCCGGACGATGGGCGAGGCCCACACCGCGGTCATCATCGAGCGGCTCAAGCGCAAGTTCGGGGCCGCGATCGCGACCCACACTCCGCGGGTGCCGTACCGCGAGACCATCCGCGGCACGACCAAGGTCCACGGCCGCTACAAGAAGCAGACCGGCGGCCACGGGATGTTCGGGGACGTGTGGCTGGAGCTGGAGCCCAATCCCGGGGCCGGCATCGAGTTCGCGGAGAAGGTCGTCGGCGGGTCCGTGCCCAAGGGCTTCTTCGCCGGCGTGGAGAAGGGCGTCCGCGAGGCCGCGGCCGAGGGCGTGCTGGCTGGCTATCCCCTCTCCGACTTCAAGGCCACGCTCTACGACGGGTCCTTCCACCCGGTCGACTCGAACGAGTTGTCGTTCAAGATCGCGGCGTCGATGGCGCTCAAGGACGGCGTGCAGCAAGCGCATCCGGCGCTGCTCGAGCCCATCATGGCCGTCGAGATTCGCGTGCCCGAGCAGTACATGGGCGAGGTCAACCGCGACCTCAACGGCAAGCGTGGCCGCGTCCTGGGCATGGACACTGACGGCAGCGACCAGATCATCACGGCACACGTGCCCCAGGCTGAGCTGTTCTCCTACGCGACGGAGCTCCGGTCGCTCGCGCACGGGCGTGGGTCATTCACCGCCGTGCTCGACCATTACGAGGACGTGCCGGGTCACGTCGCGGAAAAGGTCATCGAAGAGCACCGCAAGTCCGGCGATGGCTCGGGCGGGCACGGCGGGCACGGCCGCTGAGCCGTCACGCGGCGCAGGGCCGCGGGCCGCGCGACGCAACCCTAGGCGCCGATGGCCGACGCTAGATCGATCCGTCCTTCGTAGAGCGCGCGGCCGACGATCGTACCGGCACAACCGACGCGGCGGACCGCCTGGATATCGTCGAGCGAGGCGATCCCACCCGAGGCGATGACGCCGCCGCGACCGAGCGCGACCAGTCGCCCAAGCAGAGCCAGGTCCGGTCCGCCAAGCAGGCCGTCCCGCTCGATGGCGGTCGCCTCGAACGTCGTCACGCCCGCGTCCGCGAGCGCGATGAGGGCTTCCTCCGCGTGGACGCCGGCCGCTCCGGCCCGCCAGCCCTCGCCGAGCGCGAGGCCGTCGCGGACGTCGAGCGCCACGGCGATCCGTCCAGGGCCGTGGATCGCGATCAGACGACCGGCGAAGGCAGGGTCGCGCAGGGCGGCCGTCCCTACGACGACGCGCGCCGCTCCCGCGGCGAGCGCGGCGGCCACCGACGCCTCCGTCCGGAGCCCACCTGCCACCTCCACGGCGGCTCGATCGCCGACCGCGTCCACGAGATCGCGGATCACGGCCGCGTGTGCCGGTTCCCCGGTCCGCGCTCCGTCGAGATCCACGACATGAAGCCAGCGGGCCCCACCGGCGGCGAACGAGCGTGCGACCGAGACCGGGTCGTCCGAGAAGGCGGTCGCACGTTCGAAGTCGCCCTGTTCCAGGCGCACCACCCGGCCACCACGCAGGTCGATCGCCGGGAGGATCTCGAAGGGGCTTGTCACTGCCGCATCACCATGGTAGCGTTTTAGCACGCTAATACGTTAGCACGCTGGCGAGGTGGCACGGGCGATGGCCCAGGACTGGCGAACCCCCGACACGGACGCGATGCTCAACGCGATCCTCCGGCTCGAGACCCCGGCGGAAGCCGAGCACTTCTTCCGCGACCTCTGCACGCTCAAGGAACTGCACGACATGGCGCAGCGGTGGGCCGTCGCACGCCTGCTCGATGCGGGCATGCACTACGCCGAGATCTCGCGAACGACGGGCGCCAGCACCGCCACGATCACTCGCATCGCATCCTGGCTCAACCACGGCGAAGGCGGCTACCGAGCGATGCTCGACAAGCTCGATCAGGCCTCGCGCTCCGGCACGGACCCCTACCCCACCGCGGCCGAGCGATGAGGGAGCGTCTCCGCCTCGCCGTCCCGAACAAGGGACGGATGGTCGAGCCCACCCTTCGGCTCCTCCACGACGCCGGGCTCGTCTTCGACGAACACGACCGCAGCCTCGTGGCCCGGGTCCAGAACCACGACCTCGACATCCTGTTCGTGCGGACGAACGACGTCATCGAGTTCGTCGGCGACGGCGTGGCCGACCTCGGGATCACCGGCATCGACCTCCTCGCGGAGACCGGCGCCGAGCTGCCACGGATCCGAGAGCTCGGGTACGGGCGCTGCCGCCTCGCGGCCGCCGTCCCGAATGACACGCCCTACCGAAACGTCGAAGACCTGCGCGGTCTCCGCGTGGCGACCGCCCATCCCAATACGGCCCGTCGCTTCTTCGAGGCTCAGGGCATCCCGGTGGACATCATCCCGATCTCGGGTGCCGTCGAGGTGGCACCCCGCCTCGGTCTCGCCGAGGCGATCGTCGACCTCGTGTCGACCGGCTCCACCCTGGTGATGAACGGCCTGCGCCAGATCGGCGACGTCCTCGAATCGGAGGCCGTCCTCGTCGCCAACCCCAGCGCCGACCGGGACCGCCACGCCGACCTCGACGCCATCGACACGATGATCAGCGCCGTGATCGCCGCTCGTGG
>CAZFXH010000206.1:0-4018 GCA_964522905.1 uncultured Anaerolineaceae bacterium | reverse complement strand
GTCCGCCGACCTGTGCGAGCGGCTTCGATGAGCGGCAGGGCCAGGGCGATCGGCCGAACCAACGAATAGCCGCCGACGTCGTCCTGCCCCCGCGTCGGGATGCCGATCAGTTCCCCGGCTTCGTTCGCCGCCAGGCCGCCGGAGTTACCGCCACTGACGACGGCATCCGTCTTGATCCACGCCCGTGGGCTGATCCGCTCGTCGCCGAGGAACCCGGATGCGCGACCGGAGCTCAGGCTCACGGTGTTGCCGCCGATGCCAGGGTATCCGACGACGGTCAGCGGATCTCCGACGCGTAGCGCCTCGGAGTCGCCGAGCGGGACCGGTGACAGGTCGAGCCCACCACCGGAGAGCGGCTGGCCATCGAGGCTGCGGTCGATCCTGACGACCGCTGCGTCGAGGTAACCATCGGCCGCGATGACGGTCGCCCGATACATGGGCACGGGCGGCTCGTCCTCGGACTCGATGATCGCGACGATCAGGTCCTCCGGGTCCACTGCGGGCGTCGGGTCGGCTTCGTAGACGCCGAGCCCGGGCGCGCTCGGCATCGCCACATGGGCATTCGTCAGGATCAGCCCGTCCTCGGACACGATGGTGCCCGAGCCCCAGCCGTAGGCCTGCTCCTGCCCTCCGATCGTCGCCACCATCAGGATCTGGACGGTCGCGTTGATCAGGTCGGCGGTGGCGGCGGGTGCTGCTGGCCCTGCTCCGGGCGCGCCGCCGATCGAGGCGATACGCCGCGCTCTGTCGTTGCCCACCATGACCGGTCGAAGAGCGGCAGCGGCCCCGGATCGGCTGGCAAGCTCGTTGGCCCAGCGCTCGAAGTCCGGCAGGGCGGGGGCCAGCGCGTCCGGCGGGGCCTCGAGGATGACGGCGAGGATGCGGTCCTCATCGGGGAAGATCGCACCGTCAGGGAAGTAATGCTCGATCGCCTCGATCGAGGTCGTCTGGCCGCCGGTCGCCAGGTCCACGAACGTGTAGCGAACCTGATATGTCGGGACGAGGCCCAGTGAGCCCGGGCCTTCCTCGGAGATCGCGAAGCCCTCCAGCAGCTGGCCCCGGTCGCGAAGTCGCCGAGCCGCCCCGTCCTCCGCGGTGAGGGTCGTGTCGACCGCAGTTTCCGGATCGACCGCGGCCACGCCGTACCGCAGGTCGGGTTCGAGCGGATCGAAGGCCGTGAGCAGCCGGTCGCCGCCCGGCGGCAACACGATCCAATGCGCGGGGAGATCCACGTTCAGTCCGGACTGGTCGACCCGCTGGACGGCCTGCCCCACGTTCAACCGGACGAGCATCCCGGCGACGAGAGCGACACCGACAAGGGCGATGACGGCGGCGAAGGAGCGCGCTTCGTGGCGGTCTCGGGACCGACCCGTGCGGGACCCTGCCAGGACCGTCATGGCGGGGCTCCGGCTCCGGCGCCGGCACGTTGCGCCAGGTCGCGCCTGATCAGGATCGACAGGACAGCGGTGACGGCGGCCGCCATGATCGCCGCCATGACCAGTCCGATCCACGGGGCGACCGCATCGAGCGGGCCCTGGATGGTTCCGCGCCCGACCGTGCTGCGGAGGAAGAAGAAGACGCCGTTCAGCGTCGCCGCCAGCGCCACCCCGGCGGGCACCCACCAGATCGGTCGCGATTCGAGTCTATGACGGCCCAGGAAGTAACCGATGACGCCCCCGAAGCTCGCGTGCGCGAGCGACGTCAGGACGATCCGGATCGTCCCGGTCCCCAGATCGACGCCACCGGACTCCACGACGAACGCGACATTGAGAGCAGTCGCGAATCCAAGCCCGACAGCGGTCCCGTAGATGATCCCGTCGGTCTGCTCGTCGAATTCGCGCGAGTCATAGACGGACAGCCGGACCGTCAGGTACTTCAGCCCTTCCTGGACGATCCCGACGATCAGGATGCCGCCGGCCAGGTGGACGAGCGGCGAGACGAACAGCCAGCTCCCGACGTCGAAGACCTGGTCCACGATCGGGATCGCGATCGCAGTCGCCACCAGGAGACCCAGGACGAACTCGCCGAAGACCATCGTCCGCGGCTCAGGCTCGAAGCGATCGCGGCGATAGAAGAAGCCCAGCCAGATGACCGCCGGTACGATGGCGAGGATCAGCCCGATCAACGTCAGCGTCGTGCCAGAGAAGCGCGGCCGTAGCACCTCGTCGATGACGAAGACGACGGCGACGAACCCCACGAGCAGGACGATCGAAGCGACGTCAGCCTGCCAGCCACCCCGGCGCTCGTGATTCGCCCGGTCGAAGTGGCGGTCGCAGAACGCGTAGTCGCCGATCGTCCGGGTCGCCGGGTCGTCGCAGACTCTGCACGTCCCGCTCATTGATCCCTCCCCGTTTGCCCTCGTCACCCCCCGCGGGCACCGCCGGACACAGAGATCTCGACTTGGCGCATCGTAGTGACCGCGACAAGCCTGTCAATGGGGAGGTGAGCGGCCGTGCGCCACCGGCGGGTCATCGGTGCCCGGCAGATGAGGCGGAACTGAGGCGGCGGCCTTCCGTAGAATCGCGAACGTGCCACCGACCCAGCCAAGACGCCTGATCATCATGACCGAGGGCCATTTCGGGCCGCATGAGGCCAAGACGGCGCTCGGGGTCATCCGTTACGGCAGCGACGACATCATCGCCATCCTCGATTCGACGATCGCGGGGCGGAACCTGCGCGAATTCCTGCCCACCTTCGACATCCCATTCGTCGCGACCCTCGAGGAGACGCTGCATGGGACAGTCCGACCGGACGCTCTGCTCCTCGGCATCGCCCCCACCGGCGGTCGTCTACCGGCGAGCTGGCGGACCACGATCCTTGGGGCCATCGCGGCGGGGCTGGACGTTCATTCCGGATTGCACCAGATGCTGGGCGACGACCCGGAGTTCGCGGCCGCCGCCTTCGCCGCGGGCGTGCGCGTCGTCGACTACCGACGGCCGCCCGATCGGATGGTGACAGCGGTCGGGCGACGTCACCGGTCCGGCAAGCGCGTGATCCTGACGGTCGGGACGGATTGCGGCATCGGCAAGATGTCGGTCGCCCTGGAGCTGGTCGCGGCCGCCCGGCGGGACGGCGCCTCGGCGGCGATGGTCCCGACCGGCCAGACCGGGATGATGATCGAGGGCTGGGGTGTCGCGGTCGACCGGGTCATCAGCGACTTCACCAACGGGACAGTGGAGTGGCTCGTCGAGCAGGGCGAGGAGCGTGCGGACTGGGTCATCGTGGAAGGCCAGGGATCCATCGACCATCCCGCCTACAGCGCGGTGACCATGGGGCTCATCCACGGCGCCACGCCCCAAGCCATGGTCCTTGTCCACAAGCCTGGCCTCGCCGAGCACGACTTCACGCACCTGCCCGGGGTCTCGTTCCCGATCGCGGCACTCCCACCGTTCATCGAGCTGCACGAGCGGATCGCCGGGCTCGTGGCGCCATCGAAGGTCGTGGCCCTGGCGCTCAACACGTCGCTCTACCCGTCGGATGACGAGGCTCGCGCCGTCATCGAGTCGATATCGGCGGAGACCGGGCTGCCCGCCGACGACCCTGTGCGCTTCGGCGCAGAGCGGCTGTGGCCCGCGGTCCGGGATGCAGTCGAGGTGCTGCCGTGGGTCTGACGGTCAGCCACGAGGTCCTGTCGCTGGCGCTGCGCGACCCGTTCCGGATCGCCCGCTCGGACCACGGCGAGGGCACGCGGATCACCACGGTCATCGTCGAGCTGCGCGACGATCGCTACCCGGGTGTCATCGGGGTGGGGGAGGGCTATCCCGATCGCTTCTACGGTGAGACCCCCGAGACGATGGTGGCGGTCTGGCCCATCCTGCTGGCAGCCGCCAGTGAGCCTGCCGTCGACCTGAGCGACCCGGACCGCGCGCGGCAGCATCTGGCGTGGCTGGGTCCGACCTGGGCCGCCACGATCCGGGGGAACGGGTCGGCAAAGTGCGCCCTGGACATCGCCATCCACGACCTGGCCGGAAAGGTCCTGGACATGCCGGTCCATACCCTGCTCGAACTCCCCACGGAC
>CAZFXH010000205.1:0-5733 GCA_964522905.1 uncultured Anaerolineaceae bacterium | reverse complement strand
CAGCAGCCGGGCGTGGCCGGACGGGCGATAGGCCTCCCAGACGTCGCGATAGGCCTGCTCGGTGCGGATGAGGAACCCCGCCCGGTCCGCCGTGTCGCGGTAGATCCGGTAGAACTCGTCCAGGCGATCG
Organism: uncultured Anaerolineaceae bacterium; assembly: GCA_964522905.1. Lineage (GTDB taxonomy): Bacteria > Chloroflexota > Limnocylindria > Limnocylindrales > CSP1-4 > SPCO01. Next base: position 5,603 of record CAZFXH010000205.1, on the reverse strand, counting down.
CCATCGGCATCTACGACGACGACCCCGGCGGTCTTCGCCTTGTTCACGTACTGACGCCACTTCTTGCGGAGTCCGCCCCACAACGCGTCTTCGTCGGCGCGCAGGTCGATGATCCGGGTCGACGCAGGCTGGATCGGCGGGGCCGGACGCCAGCCGGCCGCACGCAGGGTCCGGCGCAGGGATCCGTCCGGGTCGAGGGGCCCGTCGAGCTCGATCTCGGGGTCGATCCGCAGATGGGAGACTCGTGCGGCCGTCGCGGGGAGCTCGGTCCGGACCCGGTCGGTGAAGGCGCCGATCCCGTCGGCCGACCACGTGCGTGCGACGGGACCACGTGGTGCATAGGCGAATGCCCACGGGAGGGGTCGCGGCCGCTGGACGAGAACCTGGGCCCCGATGGCATCGCCGGGACGGATCAGGTGGGCCGACCAGCCATTGACGGCCTTGACCTTTGCCCACGCCGTCAGCTGGAGGTACGAACCGGGATCGATCGACTCGACAAAGGCGTCCCAGTCGCTTGGTTCGGCGGGCGCCGTCACGATCGGCGCGGACGGCGGAGCGCGTCGACCATGATCCCGAAGATAGAGCGCAGCTCATCGATCCGCAAGGCGAACGCGGCGACGACGAAGACCGCCCCGTACACGGCGCCCACGACGACGAGGACGCCGATCAGGCCTGGCACGTTCGCGAACCCGCCGGCGCCCGGATCGGGGGCCAGCGCCGGACCGACCCACCCGTGGACGATCAGGGCCGCCACTCCGGCCAACGCGCTGGCGAGAACCGTGCGCAGCCCAAGCCAGGCGATCGCCGCGAACCCGATCCGACCGATGCGACGGCGCAGGAGGACCAGCAGGACGGTCGCCTCCAGCCACGCGGCTATCGCGATGGCCAACGCGATCCCCGGCAGTCCCAGCCCGCCGACGAGCGCCACCGCGAGCGTGGTGTTGATGACGACGGCCATGACCGCGACCGCCACGGGCGTCCGCGTGTCGTGCAGCGCGTAGAACGCGCGGGCGAGCACGGCGATGAGCGCATGCGCGACGAGCCCGACGAGGAACGTGAGCAGGGTGGCCGCGGTCAGTTCGATCACCGGTCGGGTGAAGCCGCCGAACAGCACGGCGACGGTCTCGACACGCAGGATCGCGCCGAGGACCGCGATCGGGAGCATCACGACGGTGAGCAGCCGGAGCGCCCGGGCGAGCAGGCTTACGAACTCTTCGTGGTTCCCGGTCGCCACCTCACGCGACAGCGACGGGAACAGCACCACCCCGAGCGGTACGCCGATGACCCCGACGGGGATCTGAAGGAGGGTGAACGCATACGTGAACGCGGTGACGGCCCCGAGGCCGATACCAGTCGCCAGTGCCGTCACGACGAGGAACGTGATCTGGCTCGCGCCGAGGCCGATGGCGCGTGGGGCCATCAGCCCGAGGGCGCGCCGAGCCGCCGCGTCGGCGGTATCGATGATCGGCCGGTAGCGGAAGCCGATCGCCCGAAGCGGCGGGATCTGGACGATCACGTGCCCGAGAGAGCCCATGACGACGCCGATCGCGAGGCCGACCGCGCCCATCGACGGTGCCAGGAAGAGTGCGCCTCCGATGATCGCCAGGTTGTAGACGCTCGGCGCCAGTGCGGCCGCGGCGAACCGCCCCCTGGCGTTCAGCACGCTCGTCGCCACTGAGCCCAGGGCCAGGAGGACCGGGCTCAGGACCATGATCCGGGTCAGCTCGATCGTGCGGGCCATCGTCGGCGGGTCGAACCCGCCGGCGTACGCGGGCACGATGACGTCGGCGCCGAGGAGCACGATGAGCCCCAGCGCGGCCAGCGCGAGCAGCATGAGATTGGTCACCGTCGACACGACGCGCCAGACGCGTTGCTCGCCCTCCCTCGTCATGACGCTCGAGATGACCGGGATGAGCGCCGACGACAGGGCTCCCGCGGCCACGAGCTGGAACATCAGGTCCGGCAGCCGGAACGCCGCGAGGAACGCGTCGAGCTCCGCGGTGGGGATCGTGTTGCCGATCACCACCAGCCGCACCCAGCCGAGCACGCGCGAGACCAGGAATGCCCCCGAGACGATGATCCCCGCGCGGGCCAGGGTCCTCGCGGCCGTCATGCCCCGTCCTGGCGCCGGGCGCGCGGGTGGGCGTCGCGGTACGCGGCAGCCAGGCGACCGGGCGACACATGCGTGTAGATCTGCGTGGTCGCGAGGTTCTCGTGGCCGAGCAGCTCCTGGACGACGCGCAGGTCCGCGCCACCATCGAGCAGGTGCGTCGCGAAGGAGTGCCGCAGCGTGTGGGGCGAGACGCCCTGGGGCAGGCCGGCGCGGCGGCACAGTCGGTCGAGCCGGTAGCGCAGCCCCCGTACGCCGAGCGGCGCGCCCAGGTGGTTGAGGAAGACCTCGGTCGGCGTCGGGTCCTCGCCGGCCGGCGCGCGACGATCCAGGAGGATCGGGCGGCCGTGGTCCAGGTACGTGCCGATGGCCGCCAGCGCCGGGCGCCCCAGGAGGCCGATGCGTTCCTTGCGGCCCTTGCCGATCACCCGGATCTCACCGCGACGCAGGTCCAACGATCCGAGGTCGGCGGCCGCGAGCTCGCTGATGCGCAGGCCGGCGGCGTAGGCGGTCTCGACGAGCGCCCGGTCGCGCAGCGCCAGGGCGATCGCCACGGGGATCCGGTCCGGGTCGGCCGCCTCGGCGTCGGTCAGCTCGGCGTCCACGGCGGCGAGCAGTCGGTCGACCTGGTCAACCTCGAGGACACGGGGCAGGCGTCGTGGCAGCCGGGGCGTGGCGATCGCCCCCCACGGATCACCCGCCGCCAGGCCCTCGCGGGCCGCCCAGCGGTGGAACGAACGGATCGCTGCGAGTCGCTGGGCGACGGTCGTCCGCGCGGCCGACGTCCCGAGACGCGCCAGGTAGGCGCGCAGGTCAGAGCGGGCCGGACGTGCCCAGTCCACACCACGCTCGCCGAGCCAGTCGAGATACGCCCCCACGGCGGTCGCATACGCGCGGATCGTGTGCGGGGAGGCGTCGCGGGCCGCGAGCGAGCGGAGGAACCGCTGGAGCGCCGGGTGGGTCGCAGGATCGCCCGCGACCGGGCTCACGCTTCGGCGGCCGGTTCGGTCGGCCGCGGTTCTTCCATCACCCGTGCGTACCGCTCTTCGTCCGTTTCGCCGAGCGGGTCCCGCGTACCGCCCTTGGCGCCGCCCCGGCTCGTCGAGCGGGTCCGACCGCCGGCGCGGGGGCCACCCGACCGGCCGCCGCCCCGGGCGGGTCTGGCGAGCGCCGCAGGATCGGCGGGGCCGCCTGGGTATCGCTCGCCCGGCACGATCGACTCGGGCGTGGCCTCGCTCGTCGAGCCGCAGATAAGGCAGATGGCGACATCGCCCTTGCGCGCGAGCGGACCGTCGTCGACATCGTGCAGCCCGCCCATCGGCTCGTGGTTCGTCGTGAAGTCGCACTTGGGGTACTTGGAGCACCCCCAAAAGACGTTGCCCGTCCTGCGCGCGCGACGCGGCACCAGGATGCCGTCCTTGTTCTTGGGGCAGACGACCTCGAACGGCAGCGGGTCCGGCGGCGGCGGACCTTCCTTCTTGATGTAGTCGCATTCGGGGTAGCGGGAGCACCCGAGGAACGGCCCGAACCGCCCGTTCTTGCCGACCAGGGTGCCCTCACCGCACTTGGGACAGACCTCGCCGGAGCCCTCCTGGGGCGGCAGCTCGTCGCCGGGGAGCGGCCGGGATTCCTTGTGCTCCGGGTAGAGCGAGCAAGCAAGGAATCGGCCGTTGCGCCCGAGCCGGATGACCATCGGGTGGCCCTCCGAGCAGACCTCGTCCGTCGCCTCCGTGGTGAAATCGCTGCGCTTGAGCTCCTTGCGCTTCTCGGCCACGCGGTCCCGCAACGGCGCGTAGAAGGCCCGGAGCAACGGCACCCAGGCCCGTTCGCCGCGGGCGATCTCGTCGAGCTCCTCCTCCATCCGCGCGGTGAACTCAAGGTCGACATAGTCGCCGAAATGCTCCACGAGCAGGTCCGTGACGATCCCGGCAACGGGTTCCGGCCAGAGACGCCGTTCCTCGACCCGCACGTAGCCACGGTCGACGATCGTCGAGATCGTCGCGGCGTAGGTCGACGGTCGTCCGATCCCGTGCTCCTCGAGCGCCTTGATCAGCGTCGCCTCGGTGAAGCGCGGCGGCGGTTCGGTGAAGTGCTGGGTCGGCGTGACCTCGCGGACGCTGGTGACATCGCCCTCGGCGAGGGCCGGCAGCCGGCCGCTCCCCTCCTCGTCCTCGTCCGCGTCGTCGTCACGGCCCTCCGTGTAGACCCGGGCGAAACCTTCGAACAATGTCCTCGTGGAGCTGGCGCGCAGCTCGTACGGTCCATCGGCCAGCTCGACGGTCGTGGTCTCGAGCTCCTTGGGCGCCATCTGCGAGGCGAGCGCGCGCTGCCAGATCAGCCGGTAGAGCCGGAGCTCCTCGGGCTTGAGCACGCCTTCGAGGGAGTCGGGGTCACGCTTGAACGACGTCGGCCGGATCGACTCGTGCGCCTCCTGGGCCAGCTTCGACTTCGTCTTGTAGACGCGGCCCTTGGGCATCGTGAACGGCTCGCCGTAGCGCTCTTGAATGACGTCGCGGGCCTCGCCCATGGCGATCCCGGCGATGGCCGTCGAGTCCGTCCGCATGTAGGTGATGAGCCCGCCATCGGTGTCGGCGCCCTCGTACAGCCGCTGGGCGATCGACATCGTCCGCTTGGGGCTGAACGACAGCTTGCGACTCGCCTCCTGCTGGAGGGTGGAGGTCGTGAATGGCGGTGCCGGCGATCGCTTCTGGGTTCGCACCCCGATCTTGCGCACGACCGGTCTCGCCTCGCGCAACGCGGCCACGTGCCGCTCGGCGGTGGCTTCGTCGGGGACGTCCAGCGCCTCACCGTCGACCCGGACAAGCTCAGCCGCGAACGTGTCGCTGCCGGCCGTGGCGAGGATCGCCTGGATCGTCCAGTACTCGCGGGCCGTGAACGCGTCGATCTCCCGCTCGCGCTCGACCACGAGACGGACCGCGACCGACTGTACGCGGCCGGCCGAGAGGCCACCGCGGACCTTGCGCGACAGGAGCGGGCTCAGGGTGTAGCCGACCAGCCGGTCGACGATGCGGCGGGTCTGCTGCGCGTCCACGAGGTTCTGGTCGATGTCGCGGGGATGGGCGAACGCCTCGAGGATCGCGGATTGCGTGATCTCGCTGAACGTCACGCGCCGTGTCTTGGCCGCGGGGACGTGGGCGGCCTCCGCGACGTGCCAGGCGATGGCCTCGCCCTCGCGGTCGAGGTCGGTCGCGAGGAACACGAGATCGGAGCCCTTGGCTGCCTTCTCGATCTCGTTGACCTGCTTACGCCGGTCGTCGTTGATGACGTACTCGGGTTCGAACTCGTGGTCGACGTCCACGCCGAACTTGCCCTTGCCGGGGTTTTCGGGCAGGTCACGGACATGGCCGTAGGACGCGAGGACCCGGTAGTCGGACCCGAGGTACCGCTCGATGGTTCGCGCCTTGGCCGGCGATTCGACGATGACGAGGTTCTTTGACACGGCCGGGAGTGTAGCACCGGGTCCTTCGCGGAC
>CAZFXH010000204.1:0-2453 GCA_964522905.1 uncultured Anaerolineaceae bacterium | reverse complement strand
CGGGTGCCGACGGACTCAACGGTGCCGATGGAGCGCCGGGTGCCGACGGCGCGGTGGGTCCGGTCGGTCCCCAAGGCCCGGTCGGTCCCCAAGGGCCCGTGGGTCCTCAGGGGCCGGTGGGACCGCAAGGCGACCCCGGCCCGCAGGGTGCGGTCGGCGCTGACGGCCCGGTTGGACCTGCAGGCGCGATCGGACCACAAGGCCCGGTCGGTCCACAAGGACCCGCGGGTGCCGACGGACTCAACGGTGCCGATGGAGCGCCGGGTGCCGACGGACTCAACGGTGCCGATGGAGCGCCGGGTGCCGACGGACTCAACGGTGCCGATGGAGTTGACGGCACGGACGGGATCGACGGCGCGACCGGCCCGCAGGGCCCGGGCGGCCCGCAGGGTGCGGTTGGACCCCAGGGCCCGGTCGGTCCACAAGGACCCGCGGGGACGGACGGGCTGAATGGCGCAGACGGTCTGAATGGTGCCGACGGTGCCCCTGGTGCTGACGGCGCAGACGGACTCGACGGTGCGGACGGTGCCACCGGTGCCGATGGTGCGACTGGCCCGCAGGGCCCGGTAGGCCCGCAGGGCGCGGTCGGCCCGCAGGGCCCGGTCGGTCCACAAGGTGCCGCGGGCGCAGACGGACTCAACGGCGCGGACGGACTCAACGGCGCCACCGGTGCCGACGGACTCGACGGACTCGACGGCGCGGTCGGACCACAAGGCCCGGCCGGACCCCAAGGCGCCATCGGTCCGCAAGGCGCCACTGGCGCGACGGGCGTCGCCGGTGCGGACGGTGTGGACGGCCTCCCGGGCTTGCCCGGCGCTCAGGGGCCTCAAGGCTTGCAGGGTCCGGTCGGCCCCGCCGGCGCTGTAGGTCCTCAGGGCGCGATCGGCCCGGCCGGCCCTGTGGGTCCCGCAGGTCCCGCCGGAGCACCGGGTCTAAGCAACTACGTGCGCGTCGTCGGAACCGCAACGGCGAACAACAACACCTCTCCGAAGACGGCGACCGCGACCTGCCCCGTCGGAACGAAGGCCATTGGCGGCGGCGGGCTCATCTCGGGCGTCTCGGCTGGGATCACGACCTCGTACCCGTCCTCGGATACGGTCTGGACGGTTACGGGCGAGAAGCTCAGCGGGAACCCGAGCTGGAGCCTTCAAGCCTTCGTGATCTGCGCCACGGTCGCCTGACCGCCCGCGCCAGGCAGCGCTCCAGCATCCTTCCTCGGTTGCCGAGGACTCCTATGCCATGCTGAACGCGATGCCCGAGGGGAGCTCGCCGGGAGCGAGCTGGCGCAAGGAACTCGCCGCTCGTCTCCGGGATAAGGACGCGTGCGTCGGCGTCGTGGGCCTCGGTTACGTGGGCCTGCCGATGCTCGTCGCCGCGGTGCGGGCCGGCTTTCGAGGCGTCGGGATCGACGTCGACGCCTCGCGCGTCGCCGCGATCAAAGACGCTCGATCTTTCGTCAGCGACGTCGAGGACGTCGTGCTGCGCGACCTGCGCTCGAAGCTGCGCGTCTCGGCGAACGCTTCGGCCCTTCGCGATTGCGACGTCGTCCTGATCTGCGTCCCCACCCCGCTGAAGGACCACGACCCCGATCTCCGGCACATCGAGCAGGCGGGCGAGAGCATCGCCGTCCACCTGCGTCGATGCATGCTCGTGATCCTCGAGTCGACCACGTACCCGGGCACGACCGACGAGATCCTCCGCCCGATCCTCGAGACGTCGGGTCTGGTGGCGGGCCGCGACTTCGGGCTCGCCTACTCGCCCGAGCGCATCGACCCGGGTCGCGGGCTGGACCACATCGAGAAAACGCCGAAGGTGGTCGGGGGCCTGACGAAACGCGACGGAGAGCTCGCGGCGACGTTCTACCGGGCGTTCATCCACGAGGTCGAGGTCGTCTCGTCTCCGCGAGAGGCGGAGATGGCCAAGCTCATCGAGAACACGTTCCGCCACGTGAACATCGCCCTCGTCAACGAGCTCGCGTTCCTGTCGAAAGACCTCGACGTCGACCTGTGGGAGTCGATCCGGGCGGCGGCGACGAAGCCGTTCGGGTTCATGCCCTTCTGGCCCGGACCCGGGGTGGGCGGCCACTGCATCGCGATCGACCCCTCGTACCTGTCCTGGCGCGTCGGGCAACGCACGGGACACCGGCTCAACTTCGTCGAGCACGCGCAGGAAGTGAACTCACGGATGCCGGGCTTCGTCGCCCAGCGTGTGGCGCAGGTGCTGAACGACCGGGGCAAGCCGGTGCGCGGCTCCCGGATCCTGGGGATCGGTGTCACCTACAAGGCCGATGTGAACGACGTCCGCGAGTCCCCGGCGGTCGCGGTGCTCGAGCGCCTCGCGGCCGCCGGCGCGCGGGTCACCTATCACGACCCGCTCGTCCCGGCGATCGAGATCGCGGGCCGGCGCCTTCGGTCCCGGCCCCTGGGGGCCGAGCTGCTCGGCGAACAGGATTG
>CAZFXH010000203.1:0-4676 GCA_964522905.1 uncultured Anaerolineaceae bacterium | reverse complement strand
GCGGCACGGTCGCGAAGCGCCAGCCGGGTACCGAGAACCCGCGGCTCCCGACCGGCGACATCGAGCTCCAGACGACCGATCTCGAGATCCTGTCCGAGGCGAAGACCACGCCCTTCTACATCAACGAGCCCGACGCGCCCGTCGACGAGGGCCTGCGGCTCAAGTACCGCTACCTCGACCTCCGTCGCCAGCCCATGGCCGACCGCCTCCTGCTGCGCAGCCGCATGGTCCAGGCGATCCGTGAGGTCCACCACGCCAACGGCTTCGTGGAAGTCGAGACGCCGACCCTCATCAAGAGCACACCGGAAGGGGCGCGCGACTTCATCGTGCCGAGCCGGCTCCAGCCCGGCAGCGTCTACGCGCTCCCACAGAGCCCGCAACAGCTCAAGCAGCTGTTGATGGTGGCCGGCATCGACCGCTACTTCCAGATCGCCCGCTGTTACCGCGACGAGGATCTGCGCGGCGACCGGCAGCCGGAGTTCACCCAGCTCGATCTCGAGATGAGTTTCGTCGACGAGGAGGCCGTGATGGCCTTCGTCGAGCACGTGGCGATCGAAGTGTCCCGGGCGACCACGCCGGACCGCCCGCTCCAGGAGGTCCCGTTCCCGCGTTTCACGTACGACGAGGTGATGGAACGGTTCGGCAGCGACAAGCCGGACGTGCGGTTCGGGATGGAGCTCGTCGACCTGGCTCCGGCACTGACGCCCTCGTCCGGGTTCAAGGTGTTCGACGAGGCGCTGGCCGTCGGAGGACGAGTCAAGGCCATCGTCGCGCCCGGCATGGCCGGCATCACGCGCCGCGAGATCGACGACCTGACGGAGCGCGCTCGGCGGTTCGGGGCGAAGGGTCTGGCCTACCTCGCGTTGGAGGCGGGCGGCGAGATCAAGAGCCCGATCGCGAAGTTCCTGACGGACGGGAGCCAGCGCACCATGATCGAGCTGACCGGGGCGGGGGAGGGCGACCTCGTGCTCGTCGTCGCCGACAGCGCGACCGTGACGGCCGACGTCCTGGGCCGTCTGCGCGCCGAGCTGGGCGAACGCCTTGGACTCGTCGACCCGAACGTCCTGGCGTATGCCTGGGTCAACCGCTTCCCGATGTACCAGTGGGACGAGGAGCTCGGCCGCTGGGACGCCACGCATAACCCGTTCAGCGGAGTCGTTCCGGAGGACGAGCCCCTGCTCGTGACGGTGTCCGGCGACCCCGCGAAGCCGTCTCCCGACGACCCCGCCGGCCGGGCCCGCGCCCTCCAGTACGACCTCGTGCTCAACGGCTGGGAGCTCGGCGGCGGATCGGTGCGAATCCATCGGCGCGACCTGCTGGAGCGGAGCTTCCTGCTCCAGGGCCAGACCCTCGAGGGGATGCGCGACAAGTTCGGGGCGGTCCTCGACGCATTCGAATACGGCGCGCCGCCGCACGGCGGGATCGCGCTTGGCATCGATCGCTGGGCGGCGCTCCTCTCGCGGCAGACGAACATCCGCGAGGTCATGGCCTTCCCCAAGACCCAGTCAGGCAGCGATCCCATGCTCGAGGCCCCCTCGGCCCCGGAGCCGAAGCAGCTCGAGGAGCTCGGACTGCGGTTCGTGGGCACGGCGCCGAAGCCAGCCACAGGTTCCTGACGGTGGGGCGCGGCCTGCCCGACGAGGTCCACGGCTGACCGCCGACGCGACGGCCGACCTCGGGATCCCCGCGCTCGACGCGATCGCGCGCCGTCCGCGGCTGGCCGCCCTGATCGGCGGGATGTCCATCGCGTTCTCGGGGATCCTCTACCGCTACGCCGACGTGTCGCCGTCGACCGGCTCGGTGTACCGGGCGGTCTTCGGCCTGCCGCTGCTCCTGCTCGTGGCCTGGGCGGAGTGGCGTCGCTATGGGCCCCTGCCGGGACGCGCCCGCCGTCTTGCGGCCATCGCCGGGATCTTCTTCGCCGGGGACCTCCTGTTCTGGCACCACGCCATCGAGTACGTCGGGGCAGGGCTGGCGACGGTCCTGGGCAACCTCCAGGTCCTCGTCGTGGGCGTCGTCGCGTGGCTGGTCTTCGGGGAGCGACCGTCGCGGGCGACCCTGGTCGCGGTCCCGGTCGTGCTCCTCGGGGTGGTGCTGATCTCCGGGGTCGTGGGGTCCGGGGCATACGGCGCCAACCCGGCGCTCGGGGTCGTGCTCGGGGTCGCGACCGCGCTGTGCTACTCCGGGTACCTCCTGCTGATCCGGATGGGAGGCCGCGACCCGCGACGACCGGCCGGACCGGTCGCCATCGCAACGATCGGCACGGCCCTGGTGTCGGGCTCGGTCGGGCTGGCCATGGGCGACCTGGACCTCGCGCCGCCGCTGGCCAGCCTCGGCTGGCTCGCGCTCCTCGGGGTGACCTCGCAGTCGATCGGATACCTATGCATATCGCTGGCCCTGCCGCGCCTGCCGGCGGTCGTCACGTCGATCATCCTGCTCGTGCAGCCGCCCCTCACGGTGCTGCTCAGCGTCCTGCTGCTCGACGAGCGCCCGTCGGTCGCACAGCTGGCCGGGGTCGCGCTGGTCATCGGCGGGATCGCCGTCGCGACGGTCCCGCTGGCACGGTTGCGGGACGGCCTGCGCAGTCGCGACGAGCCCGCGCAGGTGCTGGACTAGCCTCCGCCGACGTTCAGTCCAGGTCGACCGCCGTGTCATCGGCGGCCTGCGGGAACGGCGCGAGGCCGCGGCCTTCGCCGGGCACATCCTCATCCACGCCGTCCTCTTCGACGCCGTCGCCCCACTCGTGGGTGTGGCCCGCGGGCGGATCGGGCGGGCCGTCGTAGGGCGGCAGGTCGGCGAACGGCGTGTCGGCGTCGTGGAGCACCCCCGGATCGCCCATCTCGACGATCCGAGACGATCCGCTGGCGACGAGGTCGTCGATCACGTCGGGCGGCATGCGGTCCGACGCCACGCTGCGCAGCGCGTCGAGGCTGTCGATCGGCACGAGCACCGGCCAGCCGGGCGTCCCGTTCCACGCCGGCCGCAGGATCACACCGACGTCCGTGCCATGCGTCTCGATGAGTGAGGTCACCGTCTCGGGGCCTACCCACGTCATGCGGGCCGGCCACACCAGGACCGCGCTCGTCTCGCGGACCTCGGCCAGCGCGAGCTCCGCGCCACGGACCATCTGGCCGGCCGGGCCGTCGTCGGCCGCGGCCGGGGCGCCGTAGACCGCCTCGCTCCCGACGAGCGCCGCGGCGACGGCCCCGTCCTCAACGGGCGACACGACCACCACCGGCAGTGCGCCGCCGGACCACGCGATGTCCACGAGCCGGCGGACGCGCGGCTGGCCCAGCGAGTCGGCGATGGCACCCTGCGCGGTGGCGGACAGGATCACGGCAGCGACGGTCATGAGGCCATCGATGCTAGCAGGCGTTCCGTGGGACAATCGGCCGTCCCCATCAGTGCCCGGAGTCCCGCCCCACCGTGCCCGATAGCCCCACCGCGAGCGCCACCACCGAAGCCACCGCGAGCCGCCAGGATCTGCGCAACGTGGCCATCGTCGCTCATGTCGATCACGGCAAGACCACGCTCGTGGACGCGATGCTCCGTCAGACCGGCGCCTTCCGCACCAACCAGGCCGTGGTGGACCGGGTCATGGATTCGGGCGACCTCGAACGCGAGAAGGGCATCACGATCCTCGCCAAGCAGACGACGATCGACTACGCCGACATCCGCTTGAACATCGTCGATACGCCCGGGCACGCCGACTTCGGCGGCGAGGTCGAGCGCTCGCTGCTCATGGTCGATTCGGTGCTCCTGCTCGTGGACGCCGCAGAGGGCCCGCTGCCGCAGACGCGCTACGTGCTCCAGAAGGCGATGGCCCGGCGACTGCCGGTGATCGTGGCGCTCAACAAGATCGACCGCTCCGACGCCCGCCCGGCCGAGGTCCTCGATGCGGTCTACGAGCTGTTCATGGACCTGGGCGCCGACGAGGACCAGATCGACTTCCCCGTCCTCTACACCAACGCCAAGGCGGGCACGGCCACGCCGTCGCTCGACGAGCCGGGGGAGGACCTTCGCCCGCTGTTCGACGTGCTCATCGACATCACCCCGGCCCCCACCTACACGCCCGACCATCCGCTCCAGCTCCTCGTCACGAACCTGAGCGCCAACGACTACGTGGGGCGGATGGCGGTCGGACGGATCTGGAACGGCCGCATCCGGGTCGGGCAGCGCATCACCATCCTGCGCGACGAGGCGGACGACACGGCCGGTACCGTGGAGCCGGGCCGGACGGTGACGCTGAACGGGGTCGTGACGAGCCTCCAGACCGCGCACGGCATCGACCGTATCGACATCACCGAGGCCGGGCCCGGTGACATCGTGAGCGTCGCGGGCCTGCCCGAGGTGACGATCGGCGACACGCTGACCGACCCCGCCGACCCGCGTCCGCTGCCGCGGCTCGACGTGGATGCCCCGACGCTGCGCATGACGTTCGGCGTCAACACCTCACCGCTGGCCGGTCGAGAGGGCATGTACGTCACGAGCCGCCAGATCAAGGCCCGCATGGACTAGGAGGTCCTCGGCAACGTGTCGATCGAGGTCCGGCCGTCGGAATCGGCCGAGGCGTTCGAGGTCCGCGGCCGGGGCGAGCTCCAGCTCGCGGTCCTGATCGAACAGATGCGCCGAGAGGGCTTCGAGCTGACGGCCTCACGTCCGGAGGTGCTCCTGCG
>CAZFXH010000202.1:0-5659 GCA_964522905.1 uncultured Anaerolineaceae bacterium | reverse complement strand
GGTGACCTCGACGTCGGGCTCGCCGACGGGACGAGCGTCATCCCGGCCGTCAGCCAGGGCATCCCGATCAAGTACGTCGCCACGATCTACGGCCGCTTCCCCTCGATCGTGTTCGCGAAGGCATCGACCGGGATCCGGACGGCGGCCGACCTCCCCGGAAAGAAGGTCGGTATCCCCGGGCGGTTCGGGTCCTCATGGATCATGCTCCAGGCGCTGCTCGCGGATGCCGACCTCACGCCCGACGACGTCGAGATCGTGGAGTACCCCGACTTCGGCCAGGGTGCTGCCGTGACCCAGGGCGTGGTCGCAGCGGCGACCGGCTTCGCGAACAATGAGCCGGTCCAGCTCGAGCTGACCGGGGAGGAGGTCACGGTCCTGCGCGTCGACGACATCGTGCCGCTCCCCGGGAACGGGCTGATCGTCGGGACGTCGACGCTCGAATCGAAGTCGGATGCCGTGGCCGGGTTCATCGCCGCGACGCTGCGAGCCATGGAGGAGATCGCCGCGAATCCGGATGTGGGCCTCGACGCCGCCATCACGGCGGTGCCCGAGCTCGGATCCGCCCGGGAGGTGCAGGCCGCTGTCCTCGAGGCTACGATCGAGGTCTGGGAGGGACGGGCCCAGGAGGCGCGCGGGTTGGGTGCCATCGAGCCCGGGGACTGGGAGCAGTCGATCGCGTATCTCCAGACGCTCGATCTGGTACCCAACCCGGTGACCGTCGACGACGTCGTGGATACCGGGTTGCTGCCAGCGCCCGAGTGACGGCCGTGCTCGGTGGCGTTCGCCCGTCCGGCGCGCGACGGTCGTGGTGGCTGCGCGAGGCCCTGGCCGCGGAAGAGTCCGCCACACCCCACCTGGCCGCGGCCGCGCCGCCGTTGCGTGGCTCGACGACGGCCGACGTCGTCATCGTCGGCGGCGGGTATACAGGCCTCTGGACGGCGCTCCGCCTGACCGAGCTGGAGGCCGGTGCGAGGGTCGTGCTGGTCGAGTCGGACATCTGCGGGGGCGGGCCGTCCGGTCGGAACGGTGGGTTCGTCACGAACTGGTGGGATGACTTCCCGACGCTGATCGACCGCTACGGCGTGCCGGGCGCTATCGGGGTCGGCGAGGCGATCGAGGCGGCCGTCGACGAGGTCGGTGCGTTCTGTGGCGCGCACGACGTGGACGCCTGGTTCACGAAGTCGGGGACGCTCTCGGCGAGTGCGGCACCGGCCCAGGACGGGGGGTGGCTGGCGGCGGTGTCCGCGCTGCAGGAGCATGGCCTGGGTGACCGACTCGTCCCACTGACCGCAGACGAGGTCCAGGCACGGGTTCGTTCGCCGGTCTTTCGTGACGGCGTGTTCATGCCGGGGGCCGCGACGGTCCAACCGGCCGTCCTGGCCCGCGGGCTACGACGGGTGCTCCTCGAGCGTGGCATGACGATCCACGAAGGCACGACCGCGGTCGAGATCGATGGTCAGCGGCCGGGCTGGCTCGGTGCGCTGGGTGCGGGCACGCGCCGTGCACCACGCCGCCGTGGCGCGGCCGGCGGACCGCGACCCGTCAGCGTGCGCACGACCTCCACGGCCGGCGAGGGCGAGGTGCTTGCGGGCTCGGCGGTGCTCGCGCTCAACGCATGGGCCGGAGCCTGGCCATGGTTCGGGCCGCGCCTCGTGACGTGGTCGTCGTACATCGTCCTGACCGAGCCGATCCCCGACCGACTGACCGACATCGGCTGGACCGGCGGGGAGGGCGTCACGGATGCCCGCTTCACGCTCCATTACCTGCGCACGACGCCGGACGGCCGGATCGCGATCGGCGGCGGCGGCGGTCGGGCCGGGTTCGGTGGTCGGATCGGTCCGGCATTCACCGATTCGGTCGCCGACGCGCGCCGGGCCGCCGCGGGGCTGCGTCGGCTGTTCCCGTCGCTGCGCGACGTGCGCATCGAGGATGCCTGGGGTGGCCCGATCGACATCAGCGCGGATCACCTGCCCTGGTTCGGCTCGGTGCGCGACCGCCCGATCCACTACGGGCACGGGTACAGCGGCAACGGCGTCGGGCCTGCCGTGGTCGGCGGCCGGATCCTCGCGGCACGGGCCGTCGAGCGCGCCGACGATCCGGCGCTCGCCCTCGCGCTCGCCGACGGCCGTCCGCCGCGGCCGTTCCCACCCGAGCCCGCGAGCTACCTGGGCGCACGGCTCATCCGCGAGGCGGCCGTTCGTCGCGAATCCATGGAGGAGCGGGGCGAGAAGCCCGGGTTCCTGCTGCGCGAGGTCAGTCGGCTGCCGCGGCGGCTCGGGTATCACCTCGGGCCGGAGTAGGGCCTTAGGGGGCTCCGGCGCGCCGCTTCCCGTGCAGGAATGGGCCAAATCGGCTATCGTTAGTACTCCCCGTCACACTCGACGTCCCCGCTGTGCAGGAGTCTTCGTTGAACAGTCGCCCGCCCGTCAAGCCTGCCATCGCCAACGAGCCGTTCAAGCACGTGATCGACGAGTACAAGCACCAGGCCCAGACGATCACTTGCACGTGCGGCTGGCACGGCAGTTCGGCGACGATCGACCGCGCCGGCTCCGAGTGGACGGCCCACCTCATCGAGGTTCGCGGCAAGAAGCGCTGAGGCGATCTCCCACAGTCCGACGACCCGGATCGATCGATCCGGGTCTTTTCATGCCCATGAGTGTCCGAGCGGCCGACTCAGCCCGAGCCCTCGCGGGACATTCACCCAGTGAATGCCGGGGTCCGCGCCCTGCCTGGCCCGAGCGCTCGCGCGACGTTCACCCCCGTGAAATCCGTGCGGGCAAGAGGGCTCTCGGCCAAGGACCGCGGAGCACAGCCGAGCGCCTGCCCCGGGCCCGCCGCCGGTTCCGATTTCACCCCGTGAATGTCGCGCGAGTGGCCGCAGCAGGGAGTCCCCCCGGTGTTCGCTCGACCTCGAGCGCCTGCTAGCCTGTCGCCCGTGGACCTGCCTCTGACACCGCCGTTTGCGCTCCGCGGCCGCCTGTTGACGCCCCTCGACGATGGCGGCTCCGCTTACGAGCCGGACGGCCTGCTGGTCGTGGACAGCGCGGGCCGGATCGCGTTCGCGGGGGCGGCTGGTGAGCGGTCCGATGACGCCTCCGCGGCGGTCGACCTACGACCGTGGATCCTGTTGCCGGGCATGGTCGATCTGCACGCGCACCTGCCACAGCTGCCCAACGCGGGCCTCGGGGCCGGCCTGGACCTGTTGACCTGGCTCGATCGGTACATCTTCCCGCTCGAGCGCGACTTCGACGCGGCCACGGCCGAGCGCGTGGCCCCGGCCGCTTGGCGCGCCTTCGCGGGCGCGGGCACCACGACGGCCATGGTCTACGGGGCGGTATACGAGGCGAGCCTGGATGCCACGTTCCGGGCAGCCGAGGCGCACGGGATCCGGGCCATCGTGGGCAAGGTGATGATGGACCGCGGGACCTACGACCCGACGATCGATCCCAAGGTCATCCTGGATCAGAGCCTGGCCGAATCCGCCCGCCTCATCGATCGATGGCACGGCGCGGACGAGGGCCGCCTCCGGTACGCGGTCACGCCGCGGTTCGCGATCACGTGCACGGCCGAACTCCTGCGCGAGTCCGCGGCGCTCGCCGCGACCACCGGCGCCTACTGGCAGACGCACGTATCGGAGGACCGTGGCGAGGTCGCCGAGGTCGCGAGGCTCTTCCCTGAGGCGATCGACTACGTCGACGTATACGACCGAGCCGGCGGCCTCGGCGGGCGGACCGTCCTGGCGCACGCGGTGCACCTCTCCGACCGCGAGCTCGGTCGGCTCATCGAGACGGGCACGCGCGTTGCGCACTGCCCCGTCTCGAACCTGTTCCTCGCCTCGGGCATG
This sequence comes from uncultured Anaerolineaceae bacterium, assembly GCA_964522905.1. Lineage (GTDB taxonomy): Bacteria > Chloroflexota > Limnocylindria > Limnocylindrales > CSP1-4 > SPCO01. The sequence continues at coordinate 1,815 of CAZFXH010000202.1, read as the reverse complement.
ATGCCGCTCGGGCGGTATCTGGACGCCGGCCTGGGCCTGGGGCTGGGCTCGGACGTGGCCGGGGGCCCAGATCTCTCGATCTTCACGGTGATGCGGACCGGGTTCTACGTGCAGAACGCCCGGCGCGTGGCGGGTGTCGAGGAAGGCCGCGTCCTCGCGCCGCTGGACTGGCTTCGCCTCGGGTCGCTCGGCGGCGCGCAGGCGCTCGGTATCGGCGACGTCATCGGCTCGCTGGAGGCCGGCAAAGACGCCGATGTGATCGCCGTGGACCCGGCCTTCACCGCACCGGTCCCCGGCATCGAGGACGACGAGGCTGCCGATATCGCGAGCCGCCTGATCTTCCGGTCCCACCCCGACATGGTCCGTACCGCGTGGGTCCGCGGCCGCCGGCTGGAGGGCCCTGCGCTCCGAGGCTGACCCCGGCCCCGCGGTCCCGTGCCCCGCGGTCCCGTGCCTCGCGGTCCCCGTGCCCCGCCCCGTGCCCCGCAGTCCCGTGGCCCGCGGTCCCCGTGCCCCGCGGTCCCCGTGCACAGGGTGCTCCTATCGTCGAACGGATCTGGCCCCGATGCCAGCTTGTGCACCGGGTGCACGCCACGACGACGGAACCCCCGGACCCAGCCGGACAACCCACCCGATCGACGGTTCGTTCGCCGATAGGGTCGTGGGGTGCACGTGAATGGGCTGGCGAATCCACCGGCCGCTCAGTCGCTCACAGGAAGAGCAACGCCGAACCGCCGGGATGGTCACCGCGGCTGAGGGCCGCCAGGGCGCGACGGGCACTTATCGGGAAGCGCTCCGCGAGTGAGGCGCCCGCCGTCTCGATGGCGCCTCGGTTGGCGGGTGTGTCGGAGATCACGACGATGATGTCCTCGACTCCGGCGTCGCGGGCCTTGCGCTCGATACGGCGGAATTGCGCTTGGATGTCGTGGATCCGAGTCTCCGCTTCCGCAGGGATCATGCGGTCGCGGCCCTCGGTGCGCAGACCACCGACGACGCCGTCCCACGCCCGCAGGTCGTTTGCGATCGGCAACGGGACCTCGAGCCGGAAGGTCAGATCGGGGTGCAGACGAGCGCGGAAGCGCGTCAGCAGGGCCGTCTGGGCCGCGTCGCGAATCGGGTCCGGTCCCGGATAGGCGCGGATCCGGATATCCAGTCCGACGACGGCTCCGATCCGGCCCAGCTGGACAGCCGTGACGGCGTCGTGTCTCGACCTCTCGATCCGCCCGACCTGGGAGCCAGACAGCCCGGCCGCCCGACCGACTTCGTCGAGCGTCAGACCAGCGGCGAGCCGGGCCCAACGAAGATCAGAGCCCACGGAGACGAGATCACGCTGGGCCGTCCTGTTTCCCCGATCAACCGCTCGCTCCTTGGCCGGCATGATTCGCAGTCTGCCAAATGGTCGTTCGCGGTGACGCATCGCCCACTCACCTGCGCGTTGCGTCTGGCGTCGTACATTGGGCGTTTGCATCCGGCGTGTGCATCCGGCGTATGCATCCGGTGCGTGCACCCGGTGCGTGCACCCGGTGCTCCTATCGACGATCGGATGGGGCGTCGATACCCGTTCGTGCACGCCGCGCACGGCAGGTAGACGGAACGAGCCCGATCGGGCTGCCCAGGGTCTCGCTACGCCGTTCGTTCGACGATAGCGTCGTGGGGTGCACGCGCACGACGTGGGGTGCATGAGCGGGGGGCACGCGCACGACGTGGGGTGTACTCGTGGGGTGCACGCGCACGGGGTGAACGCGCACGGTGGGCACGCGCACGACGTGGGACGGGCCGGACCGAGGTAGAACGCGCTAAGGTCCGGGCGTGAGC
>CAZFXH010000201.1:0-11990 GCA_964522905.1 uncultured Anaerolineaceae bacterium | reverse complement strand
ATGAGTGCGCAGATCGAGCGGATCACGGTGACGCGCCGGATCCGAGCAGCGCCCGAGCGGGTCTATGGGTTCTTCACCGACCCCGCGCTCTGGGCGCGCTGGCAAGGCACCTCGGCCACCGTCGACGCTCGTCCCGGCGGCATCCTGCAGGTCGTGATGGGACCCGGCGGATCAGGAGTCGCTGAAGGGCGTTTCGTCGAACTGGACCCGTTCGAACGGATCGTCTTCACGTGGGGCTGGGCAGTGAGCCCGCTCTCGTCACTGCGGCCGGGGTCGACGGTCGTCACCGTCAACCTTCGTCCCGACGGCGATGGGACGCTGGTGACGCTGACGCACGACTCGCTTCCGCCGGGTGAGCGGGAGATGCACGCGGCCGGCTGGTCGCTCTACCTGGATCGTCTCGTGACCGTCGCCGAAGGCGGCGATCCCGGTCCCGACCCGTCCCTTCAAGGCGCCGAGTAGTCGCGGCCGCGGCCGCGGCGTACGATCGGGGCCATGACGAGGTTGCCGGATGGTTTTGACGTCCAGGGCCCGGTCCAGGCCGAGGTCTTCGTCGTCTGGCAGGACGGCGATCACCTCGAACTGACCGGTCCTTGCGGCGCCGCTCCCTGGCTGATCGAACTTGGGGCGGATGATCATCCGGTCGATGTCGTGACCCGGATCGTGGGCGAAGTCATCGGCGATCCGATCCTCGTCCACTCGACATCCTGGCGGCGCGACCGCGAGGCGGTCATCCTCAGTTTCATCGCAGTGATCGACCGGAGCCTTGTCGGATCCATGGCCAGCCTCCCTATCGAACGAGCGGCGCTTGCACGCGGGGAAGCCACGGCGGCTCCGCAGGACATCGCGACGACACAGGTCGTCGAGCATGGGTTGCGACACATGGCCTGGCTGGCAGTGGACGACCCGGTGGTCGCGGCCGAACTCCCTTCGGACTGGCGCACCCTCCTCGCGACCTATGTCCCAGAGCCGTTCCGAAATCTCGGCTGAAGGAGGCGTCATGCCTGACCAGATGATGACGATCCGGTGTGCGTGTGGCTGGGAGTCGATGGGAACGGAGGACGACGTCATCGCCGCCACGACGGAGCATGGTCGCGAGCTACACAACATGACGCCGACGCGGGACGAGGTCCTCGCCATGGTGGTCGACCGGTCCCATGACGGCCCTGACGAGCAGCTCGATCGTCCGACAGTTCTCCAGATGCGCCTTGTCGTCGAGGCGGATGACTACGACGTGGCCGTCCGTTTCTATCGAGACATGCTCGGCCTGCCCGAGGAGGCCGCCTTCGAGGGCGAGGGCGATGCCCGCGTCACGATCCTCGACGCAGGCCGAGCGACGCTCGAGATCGCGAATCCAGCCCAGAAACGGTTGATCGATGACGTTGAGGTCGGTCGCCAGGTCGCCCCGAAGATCCGTGTCGCCTTCGAGGTTGCCGACAGCGCTGCGACGACAGACAAGCTCGTGTCCGCCGGCGCCGAGTTGATCGCTGCCCCTCGAGAGACACCCTGGCGGTCGCTCAACTCGCGACTATCTGCCCCGGCCGGACTCCAGTTGACAGTGTTCCAGGAGCTCGAAACGCTCGAGGAACGGAGTGACACGGATGGCTTCGGTACGGGTGGATCACGCGTGGGCGACGGTGGACGGCGTAAGTCGGGCGCCGAGTAGGAGCCGCTCGGCCGTCATGCGCTTGCGTGTTCAGCCCAACCGGATGCGCAACCAGTCCTTGCCGGGCGCCAGATAGCGGATCCGGTAGCCGAACGTCGCCGGCGGATAGAGCGCCGTCAGGCGCGTCAACGATTCGGTGCGATTGGTCGCGACGATGCTGGCCGTTCGGCCCTGCCGCTTCAGCGCCTCCGCGAGCCAGACGAGCGTGGCCATGTCCGGGTTGCCGTGGCGGCCGTTGGCAGAGAAGACATATCGATCAGCCGTGATGCGGTCAAAGAACGCCGGCGTGACGTTCCGGTCACTGCCGTGGTGCGGCATCTTCAAGAGATCGACGTGCAGCGTTCCGCCGACGGGCAGGAGGCCGAGCCGCTCGAGATTTGCAATGAGGTGGTCGCCGAGGGCGTCACCCGTGAGGAGCAGCGAGTGGCCGTTGGCCGACGCGAGCAGACAGACGCTGCTGAGGTTCGGGACCTTATCGTCGGCAGTCGCCGCGACGTTGGGATCGCCGAGGTCGGACGCGTTGTCCTCGAGCCATTCCAGCCAGTCGTCACGGAGTGCGTCGAAATCGGCCTGGGCTGGTCCGACGACCTGAAGGCGCAGCCCATCCCGCTCGATGACCGTCGCCGTGTCGGTCAGGATCTCTCCATCTGGGAACGGCTGGTTCAAGGGCAGGTTGAGCTGGAGCGCGCGGATCCGGAGCTGGTTTCCGTGTTCGATCCCGAGGACCTGCGCCCCGAGGCTCGCCATCGCGGTGCCGGCGCCCTGGAGCGCGGCGCGCGCCTGGTTGTTGATCGCCGGATCCCCCGGCACGAGGGCGAACGAGTTGTGCCACACCTCGCCGATCCTGACATGCGCACCGCCACTCGGCGGCGGCTCCAGGAGCTCCCCGAAGAGGTCGAGCAGCCCGTCCGTGTGGTCGGTGTCGACATGACTGAGGACGACGGCGTCGACGGTCGCGCCTTCCGCGACGACGCCGTCGAGATAGGCCTTCAGATGCTCCTCGTACGTCCGGGACGGCCCCCCGTCGATGAGATATCGATGGAGACGCGGGCCGCGCCGGTGCTCGAGGACCAGGCAGTCTCCATATTTCGCCTGGATGACGGTGAAATGCAGCACCGTCAGACCGCCTGCAAGGCGGACCCGAGTTCCCCGGCCACGGCGAGGGCGAAGTCCTGAGGGCCCTGGAGGATGTTTCCTGCCGAGATCTGGATGAGGTACGAGCCCGGGACGGGATCGTCGATCCGGACGACCTCGACGTTGTTGTCCGGGTCGGGGATGTTGAGACTGCCGGGGACGTTCTGATTGCCGGAGATCTTGCGGCCGGTTGGGTCCTCGACCGTGACGTTGAGGTTGTTCTGCAGGCCGCGCGCCGGGAGGTCGGTGTAAGCGAGCGTGATCCGCAGCCGCTTGCCGCCGGTCACATCGACCCGATAGCGAGCGCGCTGACCGGTCCTGCGGAACTGGGCCTGCGGGTCTTTCCAGGTATCGACGAACTCGAGCGCGAGGCTCGGTTCGACGGGGCTCGGGATGGACCACGGGAGGAAGAGCGAGCCGAAGCCCTGATGGAAGTTGGGCGTGTCCAGGTGATCGGCGGTCGAATCGGCGCCGCTCAACCACTGCGTGCCGTTGATGAGAACGGCCTTGAGCAAGGCCGCGCTGGGCTCGTGCCCTCGTGCCTCGACGAGGTACTGGCGCACCAGCGCGGCGGTGCCGGCCACGAGTGGCGCGGCCATGCTCGTGCCGCCCATGTAGGCGTACAGCGGGCTCGTGTGCGGACCCCAGAAGTTGCGGATCGGGGCCCTGCTCGACCGTGCCGACAGGATGTCCGTTCCGGGCGCTACGACATCGGGCTTGATCCGGCGGTCGTCGCACGGGCCGCGGCTGCTGAAACCGGCCAGGGCCTGCGGGTCCCCGGAGATGTTCTCGCTGCCGATCGGCGGATCCGGGAAGTCGCTGGGCCACGCCTGGTCATGGCGAAGCGCCGAGAAGCCGCCGGCCGTACGGCTGCTCCGCCGGGCACCGACCGTGAGCGCGTTCTTGGCCGATGCGGGCGATTCGATGGACAGCCAGTCGACGAATCCCTGCTTCGAGTTGAGCCGCGGGTCGGCGATCCCGTCGTTGCCCGCCGAGAACACCACGAGCAGATCGCGGTGGCTGGCGATGTACGCGTCGACCTCGGTCGAATCGATCGTGTAGCGGGAGGCGGTGTTCGATCCCCAGCTGTTGTTGTGGATTCGCGCGCCGGCGGCGTACGCGGATTCGAAGAGGTCGGCCAGGTTGACCGGCAGCCCCCCGAGACCACCGCTCGCGTCGAGCAGCGACTGGAAGAACAGCTTGGCTGCGGGGGCCACACCTTGGAGCTGGCCGCCGGACCCATGGCCGTCGCCGAGCACCGACCCCGCGACATGGGTTCCGTGCCCGTGCGGGTCGGTGGGATCGCCGAACCGGCCCAGGGATTCGACCCCGACAATCCGCCCGGTGAAGTCGGGGTGCGTCTGGTCGATGCCGGTGTCGGCAACGGCGACGATCTGGTTCGCACCATCGAGACCGATCGCCGGTGCCGGGTTGCCCGGCGACACCCCGAGCAGTGCGCGAGCGAGATCGTTATGCAGCTGGGGCGCAACGTAAACCTCCATCCTGGACACGGCCTCGAGCGCGGCCACCTCGTCCTGAGCCGGCGCGTTGTCGGGGATGTGAACGCGGATCTTGCGGCCGCCCGAGCCGCTGATGAAGAGGTTCCGGTCGCGCAGCTCCTGCTCCACCACCTCCCGGTCCTCGGCGCGGTGGAGCCAAAGGTCCCAGGTCACGAGGCGGTTCGGCTGGCCGGGTGCCGCGGCGTTCGGCGCCGCGGTGGCGAGCGAGTGGTCCCGGCCATAGTGCTCAGCACCCGTCACGAACGGCAGACCCATGACGGCGTTCGCGGTCGGATCAGACATGCGCAGGAGGTAGGAACTTCCGGCAGCACGCTCAACGACCTCCGCGCCGGTCGCTTCCAGCTCGGAACGCCACTCTTCGAGGAGGGGCCCCGCGATCGACACGAGGAAGAACCGCTCCGATTCGGGCGCGGGCGACCCCGGGATCACGGCGGCCGGTTGCGGACCCCCTCGGCTGTCGGCTCCCTCGACCGTGAGGTGGTCGAAGCCCTGCGGTCCGAGGTTCACCGGGGCGCCCGCCGCGAGCGGTGCGTCTGCCGGGGCGGCAGGCGGGAACGCCGGGCCCTCGGCGTCGCCGAGGACCTGCACGATCAGACCCCGGTCGCGCAGCGCGTCGATCTCGGCTTCCTCGATGTTTCCGAGCACGAAGCTCTCAGTGACCTGGTGATCTGCGAGGCGCTGCGTGGCCTCGTCCAACTCGTGCTCGTGCATGTACTGGGCGATCACCCGCTTGACGGCCATTGGTCGTCCTCCCCGCTCGCATGGCACGCGTAGTCGCGACAGCCGGCCGTATGGTAGAGGCTCCCCGTCGCCGAGCCGTCCCTCGGGGTGGGCCTCGGACGCTCTGCGGCCCACCCGAGTTGGGCCCGCGCCAGCATGTAGCGACCAGAAATCGATGCTACGGTCCTGGTCGCCCGCCCCAAGATCGTATTGGAGGTGTCGCATGGATGATCGACTCCTCGCATTCGTCGCCGTTTCGGTCGCCGTGGTCGTCATCCCCGGTCCCGACATGGCGCTCGTGGCGCGCAACGTGCTTCGCCACGGCCGGTCAGCGGGATTCGCGACCTCCGTCGGCATCTGCACCGGCGTCCTGGGCTGGGCGATCGCGGCGGCACTCGGTGTCGCGACGATCCTGGCCACCTCGGCGACGGCCTTTACCGTTCTCAAGCTGGCGGGGGCGGCCTACCTGATCTACCTCGGGATCACGACGCTTCGCGCGCGCGACCCTTCTGGAGCAGGGGGCGCCCGCGGCGGTGCGGACCTGCCCTGGCAGCGAGCCTGGTTGCAGGGCGCCCTTTCGGCCCTCCTCAACCCCAAGCTCGGTGTCTTCTTCCTCACCCTGCTTCCGCAGTTCATCTCGCCCGGCGACCCGCCCGCGGTGCGTGCCCTGCAGTTGGCGGTGGTCTTCGAGCTGATCGGCCTCGCCTGGCTGTTGATCTACACCGCGATGCTCGGAGCGCTGGGTACCGCGCTGGGCCGGCCGGGGCCGCGACGTGTCATGCGCTGGGTCACCGGCACGGTCCTTGTCGGACTCGGCGCTCGCGTAGCCCTCGAGCGCTCGTGAGCCCCGGGGTCAGTGCAACCGCAAGACGTCGTGGCAGGCCGCTTTCGCTCGTCGCTAGAACTCCGATGCGATGCGGCGAGCCGTATAGGTTGCCCATGGCTCTCTGAGCTCTGGCTGGATCCGCTCGAGGTCGAGGTTGCTGCTTTCGAGAAATGCCGCCAACCGCTCGGTCGTGACGGGATGGCCGGGAACGTCGCCGATCCCGTGTTCGACCGCGTACGCCGCATACCAGGCGGGCCATTCCTGGTCGTAGACGCCCTGCAGTTCCGTCTCCTCGAACACGGCGTGTGCCTCGCCGGTCTCGACGAGCAACGCCTCGAGCGCTGCCGTTCGGTCGCCTTCCATGCCGTCTCCCGTCATCGACCCGTAGCACGCAACCGCTCGAGCCCGTCCAGAACGACGTCCAGTCCGGACTCGAACTCCGCAACATCGTAGCCGGGCTTCATCGCGTGCTCGGTGATGAAATCGGCCAGGTTCCGGTATTCCCCGGGTTCGAACGGGGCAAGCATGGTCTCGGACATCTCGACGATGTCGGACGTGTCCTCGAACGGGAGATTGATCCTGGTCATCGCGAACCCGAGATGTGGCTGTCGCGATCGACGGCGATGTTGTTGGTACGACGGGGACGCCCCGAACCGGATCTCCCCCAGGGCGCTTCTGCCGCTCGACCGATGAGTTTTCCCGTCCATCTCGGTCTATATGGCTGAACATCCGACGACAGGGAGACGGACCGAGATGACGACGACGGAGATCCGACAGGCCGGCCGACGCGAGTGGATCGGGCTGGCCGTGCTCGCACTCGCGTGCCTGCTCTACGTCATGGACCTGACGGTGCTGCACCTCGCGGTGCCGTCCATCAGCGAGCACCTCGAGCCGACCAGCGCGCAACTGCTGTGGATCATCGACATCTACGGCTTCATGGTGGCGGGCTTCCTGATCACGATGGGCACGCTCGGCGACCGGATCGGCCGGCGCAAGCTCCTGCTCATCGGCGCCGCGGCCTTCGGCGTGCTGTCGCTCCTGGCGGCGTTCTCGACGAGCGCCGAGATGCTCATCCTCAGCCGGGCCTTGCTTGGGATCGCCGGCGCGACCCTGGCTCCATCGACCCTGTCGCTGATCTTCAGCATGTTCCCGGATCCGAAGCAGCGCGCCGTCGCGATCGGCATCTGGATCTCCGCGTTCTCGGCCGGAAGCGCGATCGGACCGGTGCTCGGCGGCATCATGCTCGAGCACTTCTGGTGGGGCTCGGTGTTCCTCCTCGCCCTGCCGGTGATGGCGCTGCTGCTCGTCCTCGGGCCGATCGTGCTCCCCGAGTACCGCGATCCCGATGCGGGACGGCTCGACCTCGCGAGTGCCGGCATGTCGCTCGTGGCCGTCCTGGCCGTGATCTTCGGCCTCAAGCAGATCGCCCAGGACGGACCCGGGCTGCTCCCCATCTCATCCATCCTCCTCGGCCTCGGCGTCGGCTTGGTGTGGGCCCGCAGGCAGCTGTCGCTGGCTGACCCGATGATCGACCTCCGGCTCTTCCGGATCCCATCGTTCAGCGCGTCACTGGTCATCAACTTCCTGGCCATCTTCGTGGCCATCGGGTACTTCTTGTTCGTCGCGCAGTACCTGCAGCTCGTGGTCGGACTGACGCCCCTGGAGGCCGGTCTCTGGTCCGTTCCCTCCGCGATCGGCTTCATCGTGGGCTCGAACCTGGCTCCCCGGATCGTCCATCGGGTCAGACCGGCCTACGTGATGGGCGCGGGGCTGGCGATCGCGGCGATCGGCCTCGCGGTGCTCACGCAGGTCGGCGGATCCGACGGCCTGGCGATCGTGGTCGCCGGTTCGATCGTCATCTCGCTGGGCCTCGGCCCGGTGCTGTCCCTGACCACCGAGCTCATCGTCGGGTCCGCGCCACCGGAACGCGCCGGGGCAGCGTCCGGGATCTCCGAGACGGGCGCCGAGCTGGGTGGGGCGCTGGGGATCTCGATCCTGGGCAGCATCGGCATCGCGATCTATCGAACTGACGTGGCGGACGGCCTCCCGGCGGGCGTCCCGGCGGAGGCCGCCATGATCGCGCGCGATACCCTCGGCGGCGCCGTGGGAGTCGCGGGGCAGCTCCCCGGGCAGCTCGGCGCGACCCTCCTCGAAGTCGCGCGCGAGGCGTTCGTGCAGGGCATGCAGGTGGCCGCCGGCATCAGCGCCGTCATGGCGATCGCGGTGGCCGTCATCGCGGTCGTCGTCCTGCGCAACATGACGTCAGGTGCCGGGTCTGGCGCTCCAGACGATGCGGAAGCCGACCCGTCGGCCGACCGGGGCACCGCCACCCAGGGACTCAGTGGCGCCGGCTCGGCCACGTCGGGCGCGTGACCGGCGCGATCGGCGGGGACCCCGCGGGCTTCCGGTCGCGCCGGGGCCGTCGCGGGTCCGGCCGGGCTTTGCGGGTCCGGCGGGTATCATCCGCCGATGACTGATCTCGCCACGGGGTCGCCCGCCACCCAGGGCGCGGCGCCGGGCGCGGTGGACGGACTGGGGATCCAGCTCGAGCAGCACCGCGTCGAACTGACCGCGTATTGCTACCGGATGCTGGGCTCGGCCTTCGAGGCGGAGGACGCCGTCCAGGACACGATGGTGCGGGCCTGGCGATCCCTCGACCGGTTCGAGGGGCGCGCCACGCTCCGGTCATGGCTCTACCGCATCGCGACGAACGTCTGCCTCGATATGCTCAACGGCCGGGCCCGCCGGGCGCGCCCCATGGACCTCGCCCCGGCGAAGACGGCGGATCATCCGCTCGGCGCGGCCTTGCCGGACGGTGCCTGGGTCGAGCCGATGCCCGACAGCCGCATCGTCCCCGTTGGTGGCGACCCTGCCGAGCTCATGGTGATGCGCGAGTCGATCCGTCTCGCTTTCGTCGCCGCGTTGCAGCATCTCCCACCCCGGCAGCGAGCCGTGCTGATCCTCCGCGAGGTCCTGCAGTGGCAGGCCACCGAGGTCGCGGAATTGCTGGACACCACCGTCGCCTCCGTCAACAGCGCCCTGCAGCGGGCACGCGCGACGCTCGCGACCAAGGACCCTCGCGAGACGCCTGCCCAGCCCACGGATGACGAGCAGCGCGCGCTCCTGGCCCGATATGTCGACGCCTTCGAGCGCTACGACCTGGACTCGCTGACCGCCCTGTTGCACGAGGACGCGACCTGGTCCATGCCGCCGTACGAGCTCTGGCTGCAGACCCACACCGACATCCGCAAGTGGTGCCTGGGGCCCGGTATCGGCTGCCAGGGCTCGCGCCTGGTCCCGACGGTCGCCAACGGGTCGCCGGCGTTCGCGCAGTACAAGCCGAGCCCGGCCGGGGGCTATGAGCCCTGGTCGCTCCAGGTGCTGGATATCAAGGACGGTCGGATCGACGGGATCATCTTCTTCCTGGACACCCCGACGTTCTTCCCGCTATTCGGGCTGCCGCCGCGCCTCGACCCCTGACCCCGTTCCCTGCAAGAGCATCTCGCTGAGGCCGCAGAAGCTGAGGAGCGCCCCCAGCTCCGGTGAGACCTCGCGGAGCGCGAGACGACGCCCGAGGCGACTGGCGGTGAGTTGCAGTCGAGCCAGGGCATCGACCGCGACGCAGTCGGGGTCGGCAAGACCGCCGACGTCGCAGACGACCAGTTCGGCCGTGCCAGCCAGCAGGGCAATGCGAAGGCGCTCACACAGCACGGGGATGTCGGCACGTTCGATGGGACCGGTGATCTCGACGACCATCGCGCTCGGCTCTGGTATCGGCCGCCGGGCACGTCCGGAGCCTGGCGCCGATCCCTCGGGGGCGACCAACAGGGCGTTCCTTCCGTGGTCCCGGGTGAGGTTCGGAGGCGCCGACGAGAGGTCTCGTCGGGCGCCACTTACTTAGACCGCCGATCGGCGCGTAACTCATCGGTGCCCGCGCGGGGCGCGGCGGAGGCGCGCCACGGTCGACGGGCGACGGGCGTCAGGCCTCGAGGATCTCCAGCGACTCCACGATCAGCGGTAGGCGGACGGTGAACGTCGTGTCGCCGACCACGCTCGCCACGGCGATCTGCCCGCCGTGCTGTTCGACGATGTGCCGGGTCCCCGCGAGTCCGATGCCGCTCCCGCTGACCGTGCCCGCCGTGTTGGAGGCGCGGTAGTAGGGCTCGAAGACGCGATCGAGCTCCGCCGGGGGGATGCCGATCCCGTTGTCGCGAACCACGAGGACCGCCCACTCCTGGTCGCCGGCCCCCTCCTTACGGACATGCAGCGTGATCGCACCGCCCTTGGGGCTGTACTTGACGGCATTCGAGATCAGGTTGCTGACGATCCGCTCGATCCGGGCCTCGTCCCAGTCGCCGACCACGCGCGTCGTATCGGACTGCAGGCTGATCGTGTGCCGCGGGCTGATCTTCTGGTATTCGGTGCTGAGCCGGCGCACGATCTTCACGAGGTCCGCCGGGCCCACGTCGAGTTGGAGCTCGTGCCCCATCCGGAGTCGGGTGAGGTCCAGCAGCTCGTCGACCAGCCGAACGAGCTGCGCGGTGCTCTCGTCGATGACCTCAAGGCCCTCGGCGATCTGCGTCGATCCCTCATCACCGCGCATGAGCGCGCGCTGGAGGATGTTCGCATTGCCCTTGATGATCGTGGCGGGCGTCTTGAGGTCATGGGAGATGGCGGCCAGGAACTCGTCCTTCTGACGGTCGAGATCGCGCAGCGGGCTGATGTCCTGGAAGACCGCCACGCCCCCGGCAGGCAGGCCGCGGCCGTCGCTCAACGGCGCGCTGTTCACGAGGATCGGCACGTCCTGACCGGTGATCGAGTTCGTGATCACGAGCTGTTCGCCGCGCACGACCTCGCTCCGGAACACGGCACGAGCTAACGGATGATCCGTGGAGATGTACGCGACCCCATCGATCCGCCGCGCCGCCGCAGCGCCGTCGGTGGTTTCGACGGACTCGGGGACACTTCCCATGATCTCTGCGGCCGCCGCGTTGCTGAGGTAGACGCGGCCGGTGGCGTCGGCGATGAGGATCGCTTCGGGCATGACGTCGACGACCTGTCGAAGCCGGGCAAGTCCGTACTCGGCCTCCGCACGTGCGGCCTGCTCCTGTACCAGGTCCTCGGCCCGCATGTTGGCGGTGATCGTGCTCAGGACGATCCCGATGCTTTCCCCGAGCTGGTCCAGGAACGCGAGGTGGATCTCGCTCAGGTCCTCGATCGAAGCGAGCTCGATGACCGCGCGCGTCTCGTCCTCGAACAGGATCGGCAGCAGGACCACGGATCGGGGTGTCGCGTCGCCCAGGGACGACGCGATCGTGGCGTAGTCGGGCGGCACGTCTCGAAGATGGATCCGGCGCCGGTCCTCGGCCGCCTGGCCCAGCAGGCCCTCACCGAACGCGATCGTCGCCGGCGGCTCCGGTGAGATCTGGCGCGGATAGGTCGCGAGCAGGCTGAGACGCGACGGCTCGGCTTCGAGGTTGGCGAGGTAGAAGACGCCGCGCTGGACGCCGACGAGCGGAGCCAGCTCGGTCAGGATCAGGCGGCCGACCAACTGGAGGTCGCGCTGGCCCTGCAGGAGCTGCCCGAATCGGGCGATATTCGTCTTGAGCCAGTCGATCTCCTGGTTTCGTTGCGTCGTCTCGCGCAGGTTCCGGATCATCTCATTGACGTCGTCCTTGAGGAGCGCGACCTCGCCCTGCGCCTGCACCTGGACGGAGCGGGACAGGTCGCCGCGGGTCACGGCGGTCGCGACTTCGCCGATGGCGCGCACCTGGGTCGTGAGATTGGCCGCCAGCTGGTTGACCGAATCGGTCAGGTTCTTCCACGTACCTCCGACGCCTCGAACATGGGCCTGGCCGCCGAGCTTGCCCTCGGTGCCGACCTCGCGCGCCACGCGCGTCACCTCGCCCGCGAAGGCGTTGAGCTGGTCGACCATCGTGTTGATCGTGTCCTTGAGCTCGAGGATCTCGCCGCGTACATCGACGGTGATCTTCCTGGACAGGTCGCCCTTCGCCACGGCGGTCGTGACGTCGGCGATGTTGCGGACCTGGCCCGTCAGGTTGCCCGCCATCGAGTTCACGTTGTCCGTGAGGTCCTTCCAGGTCCCGGCCACGCCCGGGACGTC
>CAZFXH010000200.1:0-3159 GCA_964522905.1 uncultured Anaerolineaceae bacterium | reverse complement strand
GACGTCCCTGCGCACGGCCGGGTCCCAGTCCGGGTACCCGAACAGCCCGAGGGCCAACGTCGTCCCGTCGACATCGATCAGGTAGAGCCCCAAGCCCACGCCCGGATCGACGGGGTTCACGCCGTCCACCAGGGGGATCTGGCCATCGGGGCACGCATTGGGGACGTCGTGGATGGCGATGACGAACCGGGTGCCTGTGTAGCCGTCGAGCGTGACGTCAGTCTGCTTGACCATGTCGATGCCGTTCGCGACGGACACCGCCGCGATCGCCTCGGGAGTGGTCTCGACCGCGACCCTCCCGCCAGCGCAGGCGGTCGTGTCGACCAGGGTGACCTCGCCGGCATCGATCCAACCGGTCCCAGACCAGTCCGTGCACGCCGCCCTCAACACGTCGAAGCCGTCGCGATCCCCGATCCACGGCTCGGCAACGGTCCCTGGCATGGCGACCGTCAGCGACAGCGAGCCGACGGGGGCGGTGTACGTGCCGGGAGCGTCGAACTGGATGCAGCCGGGATCGGGTCTTGGCGTCGTGACCGCGACCGGTTCATCCGGCGCGGCCGTCGAGTCCGGCCCGGACGTCGCGTCCGGCGGCGCGAACGGATCTTCCACCATGTCGTCCGGACGCAGATCGACCGTTTCGAGCACCCCCGCGAACCAGGTGGACCAGTCGTCGGTCTCGGCGGGCGGCGGCTCGGCGCTTGGTGCGACGAGCCTGATCAGGTAGCCCCGGGCGTCCGTCAAGATGAAGGCACCGAAGGAATCGCACTCGACCGAGAGGGCATCGGCGCCGTCGACCGTGAAGCTATGGAAGCCCGCTCCGCCGCTGCAGAGCCAGTCGATCCCCGTACTGCGCCAATCGTCCTCACTGAGACTACCGTAGGGCTGGGAGGCGATCGCCAGGAATAGGCCGTCGCCGTAGGTGGGGTCGTAGATGACATCGGCCCCTGCCGTGTCGAAGTCCAGCTCTCCGCCCGTCCATGGCTCGGTCGCCGACCTCGTCTGCCAGCCCTCCGGATGATCGATCGAGATCCCATGCACGGTCGAGTCGAAGGTCACGTCCCCGGGGCGCGGCGATGGGAACGGCGACGTCGACGGGGCCGAGGGCTCGGGCGAGGTGACGGGCGCCGGCGTCTCGAGCGACGGGCTCGGCTGCTCGCCGAGCGCCCGGGTCCACACGACGCCGTCCTGGTCGGACAGCGTGTCGCCGAGCTGGTCGTAGTCGTAGAAGCCGTGGACCTCGACGGTCGTGAGGCCACAACCGCCGCCTTCGGGAAACGTCGCCACGAGGCCGTTGCCCGAGATCTCTCCGGTGCCGCGGGCCGTGAAGCGCTTCACTGCATCGTTGACACACGCGAGACCGGTCGCGTAGCCGTCCTCGAAGTAGACGGCCGGCTCCTGTCCGGGACCGACGACCAGGGTCATCCCGCTGCCGTCAGCAGGGTCGATCGTGATCCATGTGCCCTCGAATACGGTGCTCGCCTGCCTCGCGCCACCGGCCAGGCTCGCTCCGGCGACGGTCGCGAGCGCGAGGGCAACGGCGATCAGCCCGTAGCGGATCGCCGTGGACGAGAGCGGGCCGATCCGCCCGGGGTTCCACGTCAGTCGCGCCGTCAGCGAGTGGCGCTGCGTGGTCGCAGCCACGCCATCGATGACGCTCGCGAGCTGGCCGTCGGCCGGTCGGACGTCAGCCGTCTCCAGGAGATGCTGCCGCACCTGGGCGGCGAACCGGTCGTTCATCGTGCGATCCCTTCCGCCAGCCGAGCCGGCTCCCGGTCATCGGCATCGATGGCCGCTCGCAATGCCTGGGTCGCCCGGTTGAGCCGGGACTTTGCGGTCCCGAGCGGGACGTTCATCGCCTGGGCCGCATCGGCGACCGGCAGGTCGAGGTAGTAGACGAGGACCACGGCGGCGCGCTGCTCGGCGGGGAGCCGAGCCAGGCCGCGCTCGAGCTGGTCGTGGATGTCGATGGCGCGCTCGCTGCCGGAGATGGCGGGTTCGTCGGCCGGCGTCAGCCGGATCTCGACGGCGCCCACGCGTCTCTTCCGTCGACCGGAATTGAAGCACGCTCGCACGAGAAGCCGTCGGGTCCATGCCTCGAACTTGTCCGGATCTCGAAGCCCGGGCAGCGATCGCCACATCTGGATGAAGGCTTCCTGGACGGCGTCCTGGGCGGCGTACTCGTCGCGCAGGATCATCCGCGCGACCGCGGTGAGCCGCCCGATCGACCGCGCGGCGAGCTGCGAGAAAGCGTCTCGATCGCCCGCTCGCGCCCGGATCACGAGATCCCGCACTGCCATCACCTGCCTGACCGCGGCGACCTGCCGCGCTGCCAATGATGTGGCCAGCGCCGTCCGAAAAGGTTCCACGTTCTGCGCGCCTCGCCTGCAATCCGAACGCATGGTCGAAACAGGGACGCGGACCTATACTTCGTCGTCCCGTGGCCACGATCGTCGACGCCGACCCGCTTGCCCGCTTCTCGGCCCCCGTGCGCGAGTGGTTCGCGGCGAGTTTCGCGGCGCCGACCCAGGCCCAGGCCGAGGGCTGGGCGGCCATCAGCGAGGGGCGCCACACGCTCATCCACGCCCCGACGGGGAGTGGCAAGACCCTGGCCGCGTTCCTGTGGTGCCTGGACCGCCTGGCCCGCGACCCCAGCCCGCCCAGGGCCAGGGGGACGCCCGGCCTCGTGCGGGTCCTGTACATCTCGCCGCTCAAGGCCCTGACCTACGACGTCGAGCGCAATCTGCGCGCGCCGCTGACCGGCATCGGCCTGGCGGCCCAGCGTCTGGGCGAGGCGCCGCCATCGATCAGCGTGGCCAGCCGGACCGGGGACACCCCCGCCGAGGACCGCCGTGAGATCGCCCGTCACCCGCCGGACATCCTCATCACGACACCCGAGAGCCTGTACCTGCTCCTCACGAGCCAGGCCCGCGAGATCCTCCGCGGCGTCGAGCACGTCATCGTCGACGAGATCCACGCGATCGCCGGCACGAAACGGGGTGCCCACCTCGCCCT
Organism: uncultured Anaerolineaceae bacterium; assembly: GCA_964522905.1. GTDB lineage: Bacteria > Chloroflexota > Limnocylindria > Limnocylindrales > CSP1-4 > SPCO01. The sequence continues at coordinate 147 of CAZFXH010000200.1, read as the reverse complement.
CAGCCTGGAACGGCTGGAGGCGCTGCGGCCGGCAGGCGCGCAGCCCTCGCAGCGCATCGGCCTCTCGGCCACCCAGCGGCCGCTCGACGCGATCGCCCGGTTCCTCGGCGGCATCGGGCCGGATCGCGAGGTCACCATCGTCGATGC
>CAZFXH010000199.1:0-2005 GCA_964522905.1 uncultured Anaerolineaceae bacterium | reverse complement strand
AGGCCGCGCTCCAGGTGGGCGTCGGGCACCGGGGCGACCGGCCAGGCCTGGATGACCACCGTCGCAGGCACGTTCTCGTCAGGTGGGAGCACCCCCCGCGAGCGGTAGGCGCCGCGCGAGACGGTGATCCGGATCGAGGCGTCGCATTCGGGACCGTCCAGCGCGTCGGCCGCGAGGAGCGTCGCGATACCGTCCGCCACGCGGTCGTCGACGTCGGCGGGCAGACCGATATCGAGGCCCGCGGCAGATCGATGCAGCCGGGCGAGGTGCTCGGACAGCTCCGTTGGCCGACCACCGCTGGCCCGGAGCGTCTCGAAGATCCCGTCGCCCAGCTGGAACCCGCGGTCGAATGCGGACAGATGACGGTCGGTCGCTGGGAGCAGCTCACCGTCGACCCATACGTGGGTCCCGATGCGAACCTCGCTCACCCGACCTCCTCGCCGCCGATCGCGCCGAGTGGTCCACGCGCCTTGGCGACGGTCTCATCCCATTCGGCTGCCGGGTCGCTGCCCCACGTGATGCCCCCGCCGACATGGAGCGTCAGGCGCCGGCCGTCGGCCACGAACGTTCGGATGAGGATGCTGGTCTGCATCGCCCCGTCCGGCCCGATCCAGCCCAGCGCCCCGGTGTACGGCCCGCGCCGAACGGGCTCGAGGCCTTCGAGGATCTCCATGGCGCGGATCTTCGGGGCGCCCGTGATGGAGCCCCCCGGGAAGCTCGCGGCAAGCAGGTCGAAAGCGTCACGACCCTCGGCCAACCGGCCGGTCACCGTCGACACGAGGTGCTGCACCGCCGCGGTGCGTTCCAGGCGGCAGAGCCGCGGGACGCGGACCGTGCCCGGCGCGCAGACCCGGCCCAGGTCGTTGCGCAGCACGTCCACGATCATCACGTTCTCGGCACGGTCCTTGGGGCTCGCCAGGAGCTCGCAGGCGAGGCGGCGATCCTCGGCGCGGTCGCGGCCGCGGGGTCGAGTGCCCTTGATGGGATCCGAGGCGACCAGGCCCGCTGAGTCGACCGAGAGGAACGGCTCGGGCGAGGCGGACAGGAGCGCGCGCGGCTTGCCGGTCTCCTGCGACGGCCCCAGGTCCACGTACGCCGAGAACAGGGACGGATCCCCGGTTCGCAGCCGGCGGTACTCGCCCCACGGGTCGCCCGAAAACGGCGTCTCCAGCCGGCGCGTCAGGTTCGCCTGGTAGAGATCGCCCAGCGCGATGTGCTCCCGGATGCGCTCGACGCCGGCCTCGTAGGCCGCGCGGGACAGGGACGAGCGGAAGCGCAAGCTTTCACTCGCGTCCGGATCCGGGTCGACGCCGGCGCTGGCGGACGCGGAGGGGCTCATGGCGGGGAGCCACGCCGCGGATCTCGGCACGACAGGACCGGTCAATCGCGCGTGGACCTCGTCCAGACGCCGGGCGAGCCGGCGACCGTCGCCGTCCAGGGCACGACCGCCAAGCCACGCGTGGCCGGTCCGTCGATCCCAGGCGACGACCCAGTCGTGGAGCGCGAGGCGAAGCGGCGGCAGACCCTGGTCGTCTTCGGCGACCGAGGGCAGACGCTCCAGCACGTGGCCCACGTCGTACCCGATGAATCCCACGAGCACGCCCAGGAACCGGGGGGCATCGGCCGGGATGACGGGTGTCGGGTCAAGCCGCGCGAGGAGACGCCGGGCCACGGCGAATGGGTCCGGCCCGGCCGCGGGCGCCTCGAGCACGGCCACCGGGTCTGCCGTCATGTAGGTCCAGCGAGCGTTCCGACCGGGCCGCGCGCTTTCGAGCAGGACGAGACCCGGCAGGTCGCGGAAGGCCTCGGCGGTGTCGATGGGTCGTGCGTTGGCGATCCGCTCGGGAAGGCGACGCGAACGGAGCGGGGCCGTTGGCGAACCGGGGAGGTTGGGGCCGACAGGGATCACCCGCGGATGATACGGCGGGTCGCTCCTGCCGACTGTTGGGTGAACGCCCATCCGGAGCGCATGTTCGTTACAGTCGAACGATGGCACCTGCAGAGG
>CAZFXH010000198.1:0-2115 GCA_964522905.1 uncultured Anaerolineaceae bacterium | reverse complement strand
GGCCGCGCTCATCGAGGCCGGATTCGACACCATCCCACTCGCTCCGGATGCATCGATCGCCGAGGCGTTCGGGCCGTCCACGAAGTCGCTCGTTGCCGTCGTCGACGTCCTCGGCGACCCGGCGAACGCCGTGGCACGGGTCGACGAGGCTCGGCGCGGCCGACCGGGACCGCTGTCGGTGCTCTTCCTGGCCGATGGCAGCGAGCTCGACGGCCTCGTCGCCGCGGGCTTTGACGACAGCGACGAGATCGTGCTCCGGCCGTGCACCGTCGAGGCCATGCGCTGGCGCATCGAGGCCATGGCGATCCGCGCCCAGGTCCCCGCAAGCCAGGGCGGCGACTCTGTCCTGGCCACCGGGCACATCGATGCCGACTGGACGGCGCCGGCGCCGGTCTACGTGGTGTTCAACCCGAAGGGCGGGGTCGGCAAGACGACCATCGCCACGAATCTCGCGGCGGTCCTCCAGATGCGTCGAGGGTTGCAGGTCCTGCTGCTCGACGCGGACACCGTGACCGGGCACGTCGGACTCTCGCTCGGCATGACCGGGGGACGCTCCGCGGCCGAAAGCTGGGTCGACGAGGACGCCGGCTACGGGCACGAGACGCTGCTGGATCTCTCCGAGGTGCACTCCTCGGGAATCCGGGTCGTCGCGCTCTCGAACAATCCCCTGAGCCACGCCACCCTCAAGGCCGATCGTGTCGCGGACGCGATCGCCGAGGCACGCAACTCCTTCGACGCGATCGTGGTCGACCTCCACCCTTCGTACAGCGAGGTCAACCAGGCCGTCTTCGCGATCGCCGATCGGATCCTCGTCCCCGTGACCCCGGACCTGCCCGCGATGCGCGCGGCGATCCAGCTCAAGGAAGTCGCCATCGAGATCGGGGTTCGGGACCGCCTCGCAATGATCATCAACCGCGCCAACAGCGGCGTGACCGTGGCCGACATGGAAGAGACGGTCGGGCTCACCGCGATCGCCCATATCCGGTCGGCGGGCCTGCACTTCGTGTGGTCCGCGAACTCGGGCAAGACGCTCATCGACAAGTTCCCGAAGCACCCGGTGGCGCTGGACTTCGAACACCTCGCCGAGAGCCTGCTCGCAGCCCCCGCCGGCGCCACGGTGCCGGAGCGGCCCCGCGAGACGGGCTCGCTCCTCAAGAACCTGTTCGGCCGCAAGGCGATCTCCGAGGCGTAGCTCGCCGCGCGGGACCGCGTTCGCCTCTCCGGCGGGGCGCGGCCGAGGACTAGTCCTCGGACTTGCCGGAGTTCTCCCGGATCAGCTCGACGACGCCGGCGTCGGCGAGCGTGGTGGTGTCGCCGAGCGCCCGGCCCTGGGCAATGTCGCGGAGCAGGCGACGCATGATCTTGCCGGATCGGGTCTTCGGCAGGTCGGGCGTGAACATGAGCGACTTCGGCTTCGCGATCGGGCTGATCTTCGTCGCGACGTGGTTCCGAAGCTCCGTTCCCAGCTCGGGGGTCGGCTCGTTGCCCCGCCGAAGAATCACGAAGGCGATGATCGCCTCCCCGGTGACCGCGTCCGGCCCCCCGACGACCGCCGCTTCCGCGACCGCGGGGTGCGAGACGAGCGCGCTCTCGATCTCCGTCGTCGACAGCCGGTGCCCGGCGACGTTCATGACGTCGTCGACCCGGCCCAGGAGCCAGAAGTAGCCGTCCTCGTCCCGCTTCGCGCCGTCGCCGGCGAAGTACATCCCCGGGAAGCGGCTCCAGTAGGTCTGCTTGTACCGTTCCGGGTCGCCGTAGATCCCGCGCAGCATCGCCGGCCAGGGGCGCTTCAGGACGAGGTATCCCCCACCCCCGAACGGCACCGACTCTCCGTGCGCGTCCACGACGTCGGCCTTGATGCCGGGGAACGGGAACGTCGCGCTGCCGGGCTTCGCCGTCGTGACCCCGGGCAGGGGCGTGATCAGGATCTGGCCGGTCTCGGTCTGCCACCACGTGTCCACGATGGGCGCCTTCCCGCCGCCGATGTTCTCGTGATACCAGAGCCAGGCCTCCGGGTTGATCGGTTCGCCGACGCTGCCCAGGACGCGCAGGGATGACAGGTCGTGTTTCTCGGGGTACTCCTTGCCGTGCTTCATGAACGCCCGGATCGCGGTC
>CAZFXH010000197.1:0-4315 GCA_964522905.1 uncultured Anaerolineaceae bacterium | reverse complement strand
GGCATGGTCGACATCTCGGTCTTTCTCGGTCTCGAGGCGTCCGAATCGAGGATCATCATCCAGGTTCCGGGGTCGGCCCAGCGGATGGATTCGAAGCGATTTCGCAAGCATGTCGACGCGTTGCCTGGTCTGCGGCGGGTCATGGGCGCCTATGTCCTCGAATTCTTCACGATGGTCGCCCAGACGACCGCGTGCAATCGACAGCACACGATCCAGCAACGGTTCGCCCGATGGGTGTTGATGACGCAGGACCGGACGTCCCGTGACGAGTTTCCGATTACGCAAGAGTTCCTCGCCGAGATGCTGGGAGTGACCAGGTCCAAGGTGACGAGTGCCGCCGGGGCCATGAAGCGGCGCGGGCTGATCGACTACGGACGCGGACGAATGAGCGTCGAGAACCGCACTCGACTCGAGACGGCTGCGTGCGAGTGCTACGCGCTCATCCTGGATCGGTTCGAGGACCTCGAGGGAAGCCTGCGTTTGCGGGCCTAGATCGTTCAGCCGAGATGCTAGGCGCGCCATCTCCGTCCGCATCGGACCTGGGTGCAGCGCCACGGCCAGACACGGACAGGGTCAGGATGTCCGGAGGGCCTGGGGGCTTCCTCCGGGCGTTGATGGAGCGGCGATCGCGAGGCGTGGGTGTTGCGCATCAGGCGTCCCGTTGGTTCGGGTCTCGATGCAGGCCGATGAGACCGGGAGCTCCAAGCTCGCGAGCGTAGGTGCGCGCCTCCTCGATCAGGCGTGCGTACTCCTCGCGCAATCGCTGCATCTCGGCGCGGAGTCGAGTCGCTTCGTCGGAGCCCAGAGGTGCCTCGTCGAAGTGATATCGCGCTGCGCGCCAATCGATCTCGACCTCTCGCGCGTCGGCTACCGCCTCGTGCCACTCGCTGCCGACGTGCTCCGCCGTAGCTTCATCGGTCGATCGGTTCCCAGTTCCGTCGGTGCGTTCGTTCATAGGGCCCAAGGTAGGGCGCAGGTCCGTGGTGGCACCGTCGCCTAGGGAACAGTCGCGACCCCTTCGTCGCGCCAGTGACGCCGCTCAGCTGCGGTCGATCAGGGGCTTGACCTCGCCGATGAAGCGCTCGAACGTCTCCACGTCGTACGGCGCCGGCTGCTCCGAGATGACGGTTCGGAAGCCGAGGTCCACATACGGGCGCAAGCGGTCGGCGATCTGCTCGGGCGACCCGTTCCAGAACGTGTCGTCGTCGGCGACGTCGGCCATCGGCGTGCGGTTGCGCTCCATCGCCGCCTTCCAGACCCGGTCCGCCTCGGCTTCCGTGTCGCGGATGGTGAGCTTCACGCCAAGGGTGAACTCGATCTCGGAGATGTCGCGCCCGACCGCCTCGCAATGGCCGCGCAGCACCTCGACCTTATGGGCCATGAACTCAGGGGTGCCCATCGCGTTCCACATGTCGGCGTACTTCGCGACGGTGCGCAGGGTCTTCTTCTCGCCGCTGCCGCCGATCATGATCGGAAGGCGCTTCTGGAGCGGCAGCGGGTCGTGCCGCAGGTCGTTGAAGGCGTAGCGGCCGCCGGGCTCGGACGTCACGGGCTTGCCGTCCAGCATGCTGCGCATCGCGCCCACCGCCTCATCCAGCCAATCGAGCCGCTGGCCGAAGCCCGACCCGAACTCGATCCCGTGGGCCTGGTGCTCCAGCTCGAACCACGCCCCACCGATGCCGAGGATCGCGCGGCCGTCGCTGATGTGGTCGAGGGTCTCGGCCGTCTTGGCCGTGAGGGCCGGATTGCGGAACGTGTTCGCGCCCACGAGCAAGCCCAGGCGGGTCTGGTCGGTGGCCATCGCCCACGCAGCCAGCGCCGTCCAGCCTTCAACGATGGGCTGGTGCGGGTCGCCGAAGATCGCGTACAGGTGATCCCAGGTCCAGAGGTGCTCGTACCCCAGCCGATCGACCCGCTTCGCTGCATCGAGCATCTCCGGCCAGGTCGCCCCCTGGCTCCACAGCAGGATGCCGGTCTTGAGGTCGGTCATGGGTGGGCGCCTCCGCAAGGTCGTGGGGACGCCAAGTCTAGGTCACGGTCGCTCCGCGAGGAACGATAGACCACCATGCGGGCCGATCAGCCGCAGCGCCGGGCCATCGATCTCCACGCGCACGGCGCCCTGCAGGACCTCGGTCATTGACCGCTCGACCTCGGCCGGGTCCCGTTCGCAGCCGCGTTTGGTCAGCGCGAGGGGGCCGATCCTGAGTATGTCGCCCTCCACCGTGGCGGACGCGGCACCGGTATTGCACCCGGTGTCGACGGCCAGCTGGTCGTCATCGATCCGGAGCGTGGCGCGCACGCCCCCCGGCACGCTCGATACGACGCCCCCATCGCCTGCGCTGTGCTGGATCCCGTCCAGGATCCAGGTCGTGCCCTCGAGCGGGCGGTCGGGGTCGGCGATCTCGCGGTCGAGCATCGTCAGTGTGACGCCCGCGCCCATCAGGATGAGCCCGTCGCCCTCGACCGAGGCCGTGAGGCCGCTCGCGAGCCAGTCGATGAGCCAGTCGTCCTGCGCGAAGCGGTCGTCCGGACAGCCCATCTCGGTCATCTGTCCGATCTCGATCCGGAGCGTCGTGCCGTCCATCGACCAGGTGCCGCCCATCGAGTTGCAGCCGGCGCTCGCCCCCAGGCTTCCATCCTGGTTGAACGCCAGGGCGATGCGCGTCCCCGGTACGAGAACCCGGCCCTGGATCGCCGTGGACCAGAACTCCCGCCCGGCGAGGCCTTCAGTGGTGGGTGTGATGGTTGGGGTCGCGCCGCCGCACGCGGTCAGGAGTGCGATCGCGATCGGGAGGAGGATCAGGGGTCTCATGGCGCAGGGACGCCGGGTTCGGGCTCCGGGTTTCCGCCTGCGCGGCTGGGGCCCCTCGGTGCGTTCGGCAACCTCATTGTCGCCTCCCACGCGACGCCAGTGCCCCGGGACGTAGGCGCCGACCGCCCACGACCACGATCGTCGCCTCCCACGCGACGCCAGGCACCGGAGGGCGGCCCGATGTCGGCAGCTCACTGCCTTGGACGCTTTGGCGTCGCTTCCCACGCGACGAATCCCGCGAAAGCCGAGCCAAGCGGTCCTTCGAACCGATGGCGTCGCTTCCCACGCGACATCCCGCCAGGAGCCGTGCCGAGGCGCCCTCGATGTTCCGTTCCTCCGGCACGATCGCCGTCCTAGGCCCGATCCAGCTCCCGGTCGACCGCCCGGAGGATGAATCGTGCCGCCTCGGCGCTCTTGCCACCGAGCTTCTGGCCCTCGTCCTGCTCGAGCGCTTGCCTGAGGTCGGCGAGCATGAGGTCGAGCGTCGGCGTCCGTTCCAACGCGCCGGCCGCGAACGCCGCCTCGAGACGGGCCACTGCGGCCCGGGCGTGGTCGACGGCGTGGCCCTTCGCGCCGATCAGCGCGCGAACCTCGACCCGGGCCGATTCCGCCGCCGGCCCGCTCGAGCTCATCGACGCGTCCCCGCCGTCGATGGAGCGCCGCTCGCGCGTCGTCGCGGCGTTCGAGCGGACGAAGCCGCGTCCCGCTCCTCGCGCAACCGCCGCCAATCCGATTCGAGCACGCTCATCGCCAGCTCGTCCCACCAGCGGCCGTCGCGCCAGATCGACTCTCGCGCGCGGCCCTCCACGACGAACCCGCAGCGCTCGTAGGCGCGGATCGCCCGCTCGTTGAACTCGAACACGTAGAGCGCGATCCGGTGGAGCCCGAGCGTCTCGAACGCGTGCCGGAGCATCAGCCAGGTCGCCTCGGTCCCGTAGCCGTGACCCCAGGCGTCCTTCTCGCCGATCGTGATGTGGAACAGCGCAGACCCGTTGTCGGCATCGAGCTGGCTGAACGCGCACGACCCGATCAGCCGGTTCGTGGGCTTCTCGTGGACGGCCATTGCCAGCGCCTCGGTCCCGACGACCCGCGCCGCGAAGAACCGCTCGATCTCGTCGGGTCGCATCGGCGCTGCCTGATAGCGCGCCAGCCGGGCGATCTCAGGGTCCGCGTACCAGCGGTGGAACGCCGCGAGGTTCCCGCTGACGTGCCGCCGAAGCACGATCCGCTCGCCCTCGAGCGCCTCCGGGAACCACGAACGGTGGACCATCACGGCACGGTATACCATCCCCGCCATGCGCCGCTGGAGCGAGCTGGCCGACCGCCTGGCGGCAACCACCAGGACGTCCGAGAAGACGACCCTCCTCGCTGAGTACCTGCGCTCGCTCGCCCCGGACGAGCTGCCCGTCGCCGTCGTGTTCCTGACCGGCCGGCCGTTCCCCGAGTCCGACCAGCGCGCCGCAGGGCTCGGCTGGTCGGCGATCGCGACGACCGTCGCCGAGC
>CAZFXH010000196.1:0-5304 GCA_964522905.1 uncultured Anaerolineaceae bacterium | reverse complement strand
AGGGCGTCGAGGTCCCGATCCCGGATGTCGTCCTCGTCGGCGAGCTCCTCGATCGCTGCGTCGACGCGGTCGAGGACAGCGTACGCGTCGGCGGCCGGGTCGACTTCCGGTGTCGGCGTCGGGGCCGGCGTCGGTGGCGCGGTCGGCGACGGGGTTGCGACCGCAGACGGACTGGTCCCGGACGTCGCAGTGGGTCCCGCCGACGGGTCGGCCGACGAGCCACCGGTGCCATCGGGGAGCCACGAAGCGAGCGCCAGGATGGCGAGCAGGGCGAGGCCGATCACGCCGACGGCGAGCATCGCGACCGGCGGGCCGGCGTGCTGGGGAGACTCCTGACCCGGCGCGTCCGCCGGCCACTGCGCGGGGATATCCGTGGCCGTCGCAGCGCCCGAGTCGCCCGGCGCCTCCGCGCCGGGCATCAGCGCTGGTACGACGGCGGCCGCGGCACCAACCGCGCGCGGGCCGGCCTGGTGCAACGACGCCGTCAATCGGTCGGCCAGCTCGAGCGGCGACGGCCGGGCGCCCGGGTCGTTCACCAACGCGGCGGCGATCGGTGCATCGAACGCCCTGCCAACGTCCGGCGCGATCGAGGACACCGTCGGAGCGGGCACGCCGTGCGACTCGACGAGCCGCGTCAGCGCGGCGGCGGGCCTGGGTGATCGGCCGGTCAAGCCCTGGAACGCCACGACCCCGAGCGCGTAGATGTCACTCGACGGTGTAGCCGGGTCGCCCCGCAGGAGCTCCGGAGCGAGGTAGGCGAGGGTCCCCGCCGTCGTCCCGGTCGCCGTCAGGGCGGTGAGCTCGGAATCCCGCTCCGAGCGGGCCAACCCGAAATCCGCGAGTCGCGCCCGCTCGTGGTCGAACAGGATGTTGTGTGGCTTGACGTCGCGGTGGACGAACCCCCGACCGTGCAGGTCCGCGAGACCTGCGGCGACGGCGCCGATCACGTCGACGACCTCGGCCGGTTCAAGTCGGCCGCGCGTGGCGAGGCGATCGGCCAGCGAGCCGCCCTCGCACAACTCCATCACGTAGAAGGGCTCGCGGCCCGTCGTGGGATCGCCCGGCTCCACGTCGAACACCTTGACGACGCTCGGGTGGGACGTCGCCGCGAGCGCCAGCGCCTCGCGCTCGAAGCGCAGGGCGACCGTCGGATCCGCCGCCAGGTTCGGGAGGAGCACCTTGACGGCGACCTCGCGCTCGAGGCGAAGGTCCGCGGCTCGATAGACCGAGGCCATCCCGCCGACCCCGATGGGCGCATCGATCCGGTAGCGCCCGGCGAGAACGTCACCGACGATGGGCATGTCGGGCAGCCTACCCGACACGCGGCCTTCGACGGTGCCGCGCCACCATCGGCGTCATCGACTAGGCTGGCGCGCGCATGTCCGACGACCCGATCGACGACCGCAACGCGCCGAGGCCGAGCGCAGATCCCGACGCGGATCCCCGTCCCGTGTCGCGCGGGAACCTGCCGTCGGGCCGGCTCGGTATGGGTCTCGGCAACGTGGCGCTGCTGGCGCTCGTGTTCGTGGCCACACTGCTCTTGATCCTGGGAGCCACTCGGCTCGTCGATCGGAGCGGCGCTTCGACCGGCCCGTCATCGAGCCAGGCCATCGCGCCGAGCCCGTCGGCCAGCCCCGTGCCGGGGGGGAGCGGAAGCCCATCACCGAGCCCCAGCACCGGACCCGACGAGAGCGTCGATCCGGGGGTCGCCAGCCACGCTCCCACGACGCAGGGACCATCGCCCTCGACCGGCGACCCCGTGCTCGTCGGCGCCGGGGACATCGCGCAGTGCGGTTCCAACGGCGACGAGGAGACCGCAGCGCTCCTCGACGGGATCGAGGGCACCGTATTCACGGCGGGAGACAACGCGTACGAGAACGGCAGCCCCGACCAGTTCCGCGAGTGCTACGACCCGAGCTGGGGCCGCCATCGCGACCGGACCCGGCCGGCTCCCGGGAACCACGATTGGGAGACGGCGGGCCTCGTCGGTTACCTGGGCTATTTCGGCGACTCGGCGAAGGGGCCGAACGGGTCGTCCTGGTACTCCTACGACCTGGGGACCTGGCACGTGATCGTCCTCGACTCGATGTGCTCGAAGGTCGACGGGTGCGGATCGGCGTCAGCTCAGGGGCAGTGGCTGGCGGCCGATCTCGCCGCGAGCAGCGCGAGGTGCACGCTGGCGATCTTCCACCAGCCCCGCTTCAGCTCGGGCGCGCACGGAGACACGCCCGCGATGGACGCTTTCTGGCGGCCGCTGTACGCCGCCGGAGTCGACGTCGTCGTCAACGGCAACGACCACGACTACGAGCGCTTCGCCCCGCAGGACCCGGACGGCCGCTTCGACGGCGACCGGGGCATCCGCCAATTCGTCGTCGGGACGGGCGGGGCGCCGCTCCGCGACTTCACCCGCGTGGCGCCCAACAGCGAGCTTCGCGTCGTCCTCGGCCACGGGGTGATCGCCTTCACCCTGCATGACGGATCATATGAGTGGGAGTTCATGGTGGCCAACACGGCCTTCAGTGACTTCGGGACGACGCCCTGCCACTGACGACCCGGACCGCGAGACGCCGATCCGGCGTCAGCTCCCCGCGACATCGCGCAGCGCGCGCTCGAACCTCGGGTTCGATGCGTTCGCAAGCAGGCGTTCGAAGTGCTCGCCCGCATAACCGACGAAGTCGACGTCGAGCGTGCTGATTCCCTGCTGGAGCACGCCCCACATCGCCTCGCGGAAGTCGGACACGACCCGCATCAGCGTCAGGCGCGCGAGGTGATCCTCGCGATCGATGTCGCCATAGGCCGCCAGCAGGTGCGCGTCTTCGTCGGGCGTCAGCTCGTGGTTGATGCTGAAGTTGCCGAGATCGAAGAACCGGTCGCCCATGCCGGCGTACTCCCAGTCGACGATCCGGATGCGCGCCCCGTCGTCGATGAAGTTCGCCTTGAGGAGGTCGTTGTGGCACGGCCGCGGCTCGACCGGGTTGGCGAGGCAGGCGATCTCGATCCGGCGGCCGATGATGGCGGCCGTTTCGTACGCATCCGGGATGCGGACGCCGCGCGCGGCCGCCAGGGCGCGGTACGCCTCGACGATCCGCAACGGCACGAACAACCCGGGGATCGGCGGCCCCTCGTGGATGCGGCGCAACGACTGCGCAACGCGCGCCAGGGTCGCCGGCTGATGGACGGTCTCGTCGCTGACCGGTGAGCCTTCGATGAACCGCGTGACGAGATACCCCTCCGGGCGGATGAACGCGGTCACCTCGGGGCCCACGCCGACGCCCGCGGCGGCCACGGTCGCCGCGTGCTCGACCTCCCGGCTGATCCCGAGGAGGTGGGTGTCGTTGCCGGCCAGACGGATGACATAGCGGTCGGCGGCGCCGGGGATCGTGACCAGGAAGTTCCGGTTCGTGATGCCGCCGCTGAGGGGCGCGAGGACGAGCTCGCGCCCGGCCAGCTCTGGCACCCGCTGCATGGCGGCGACCAGGTCGTCGCGCAGCTCACCAGCGAGGATCGCGTCGTCGGTCATGGCGCCCACCCTATCCGAGGCCGGACGAGATGCGGCGCGACGATCGCTCGCCGCGCCGCATCGCCCTCCTCCCGGGAACTGCACCTCAGCCGATGACCGCCTCGCCGGTAGCGGCATCGGCCTCGACCTGGTCCTCTCGGCCGCGCGCGGCCAGGAGGTAGTAGACGATGCCGGCGGTGGCGATCAGAAGCAAGGTTCCATCGCACTCGAGGACGCCTGGGGATTCCGCCACGGCTTCGTCAAGCGGGGCGGACCTGCGCGAGGATAGCACCACGAGCGGGCTCGTCAACGGCGGGTTTTCGCGTGTCGATGACCTCGCCGGACGAGCCCTGGGGTGGCGTGCAGCTAAGGTTCGAGGCGGTAGAAGCGGAACGCGTCGTGCTCGACCGGCAGGACCGTGAAGCCGCGGTAGCCAGCCTCCTGGGCGATCGCCTCGAGGGCGGCCGGCCGGAGCACCGTGCCCGTTCCGACGGACGGCTGACCGGCGAGCCCGTTGGCCAGGCACGCGACCACGCTGTAGCCGTAGAACAGCCGCTCGGTCTCGTCGCCGGGGGCCGTGAAGACATCGGCCACGCGCTCGTCCGCGATCAGGATGGCGCCACCCGGCTTCAGCAGCTTGCGGGCCGTGGCGAGGACGGCGGCGGGCTGCGCCATGTCGTGCACTGCCTCGAAGATCGTGACGAGGTCGTAGCGTCCCTGCCCTTCGGCATCGGCTGCATCGGCGAGCAGGAACGAGACGCGGTCATCGACGCCCTCGCGCTCGGCATGCATGCGGGCACGCTCGATCGAGCCGGCGTCGATGTCGATGCCATCCACATGGATCCCGGGAAACGCGCGCGCGATCGAGATCGACGACCAGCCCGTGCCGCAGCCCACGTCCGCGACCCGGCCGTCGCCATCACGGAGCCGCGCGGCGATGTCCGGCAGCGCGCTGATCCAGTCGCCGACGAAGGTCTCGAACTGCGGCCGGTTCAGGGCTTCCTGCGCCTCGATGACGTCCGGGCCGTACTCGGCCCAGTCCACGCCCTCGCCGGTGCGATAGGCCTCGAGCAGCTTCGGCATCGTCTGCGCGCTGCCCGTGACGAACCGTGAGAGCGGCGCGACGAGCCAGGCGCTCGTGGGGTCGACCAGGACGCTCGCGTGGCCGTCCGGCAAGCTGTAGCGGCGGCGGTCGGGAGCGGCGGTCGTATCGTCCACGTCCAGGACGGCCGCGACCGCCTGCTGCTCGAGCCATTCCCGCGCGTATCGTGGATGGATGCCGGCTCGCTCGGCCAGCTCGGCGGGGGTGGCCGGGCCTTCCGCGAGCGACCGGTAGAGGCCGAGCCGGTCGCCGAGATAGACGGCCTGCAATTCGAGGGCGCCCAGGGCTGCCGCCATCAGGCGACCCGCGAGGTCGTCGCGCCGACCCTCGGCGGTCGTGGCTGCGTTTGCGGTGACGGTCATGGAGCCTCCGGGTTGAGATGACAAACGGAGGCGTCGCGCCTTGGGCGGCACGACGCCGGGCGCCACGATGCGGTCGCGGCCGGCGCAACCACCATGGACATACGTCCAGCGATGGACCCGACGTTCGATATCAGCCGGCCGCGACCGCCTCGCGCAGCGCATCGGGCATCGGGCGATGGAACTCGACCGGGCGGATGTATGCGGTGATCATCTCGCGCGTCCCGTTCACCCCGAGCTCGGTGAAGAGGAACGAGAGCTTGCGTCGCTGGGTGGCAAGGATCTCGTCCTTGGTGGGCAGATCCCACAGCTCGCGCTTGAACGGACCGATCGCCTTCTTGCGG
>CAZFXH010000195.1:0-3139 GCA_964522905.1 uncultured Anaerolineaceae bacterium | reverse complement strand
ATTCGTCTTCGCGACGGCCGGCATCGGCGCGCTCGGCTTCTCGGTCTGGGCCCACCACATGTTCACCACGGGCCAGGTGTTCCTGCCCTTCTTCAGCTTCATGACATTCCTGATCGCGGTGCCGACCGGCGTGAAGTTCTTCAACTGGATCTTCACGATGTGGCGCGGCCAGCTCCGCCTGGCCACGCCGCTGCTCTACGCGCTCGGGTTCCTCACGATGTTCCTGATCGGCGGCATCAACGGCGCCTTCAGCGCTTCGGTCCCGGTCGATTTCGCACTCCACGACACCTACTTCGTCGTCGCGCACATCCACTACGTCCTGTTCGGCGGCTCGGTGTTCGGGGTGATGGCCGGGCTCTACTACTGGTTCCCCAAGATGACCGGCCGGATGCTCAACGAGAGCCTGGGCAAGGTCCAGTTCGTCCTGATGTTCATCGGCTTCAACCTGACCTTCTTCCCGATGCACGAGCTCGGGCTGTCGGGCATGCCCCGCCGGATCGCCGACTACTCCGACGCGGCTGGCTGGAACGACCTCAACCTCGCCGCCACGATCGGTGGCTTCCTCATCGCCGCGAGCATGATCCCGCTGTTGTGGAACGTCTTCGTGTCCCTGCGCAGCGGCGAGATCGCCGGCGACGACCCGTGGGAGGGGAACACCCTCGAATGGGCGACCACGTCGCCACCGCCGCCGTATAACTTCGACCGCCTGCCGGAGATCCGCTCCGAGCGGCCGGTCTTCGATGTCCGCCACGGCCCGAAGCCGGGCGCCGCTGAAGCCCAGACCGAGCACTGAACCGATGGCCACCGAAAGCCACGCCCTGACCACGACCGAGAGCAGCCCGGTCGCCGGTCTCAGCCACGACTCGTCGGGCGGCATCAGCAATGTCGTCCTGGGGATGCTCCTGTTCCTCACCTCGGAGGTGATGTTCTTTGCCGGGCTGTTCGCGGCCTACTTCGCCGTCCGAGCCAAGACCGAGCTGTGGCCGCCACTGAACCCGGAGTCCGGCGAGCAGTTCCATCTCGCGATCCTGCCCCTCGTCGGGCCCGCGACCGCGATCCTCATCCTGTCGTCGCTGACCTGCCAGCTCGCGGTGTGGGCCATCCGCCGCGGGGACCGGGTGGCCTTCGTCCGCAACATCGCCGTGACGTTCCTCATCGGCGTCACCTTCCTCGTGATGCAGGCGATCGACTACATGGTGCTTGGCGCCGAGGGGCTGACGCTCGCCTCGGGCACGTTCGGCACGACCTACTTCACGCTCACCGGCTTCCATGGCGCGCACGTGTTCGGCGGCGTCGTGATGCTGGGCGTGGTCCTCTACCGGGGCATGGCCGGGCAGTTCTCGGCTCGCCATCACGATGCGGTCGAGGCGACGTCGCTGTACTGGCACTTCGTCGACGTCGTCTGGATCCTGCTGTTCTCCCTGCTGTACCTGATGCCCGGCAAGACTCCCCAGGGGTAAGAGATGCATCCGCTGCGCCATCCCCGCAACGCCATCTTCGTCGGCATGATGTTCGTGATCGTCGGGGTGATCTATTGGGCCGTGCAGTACTTCGCTGGAGCGCAGGTGGACTTCGCCGGGGTCACCCTCCTCGTGCTGCTGGGCGTTGCGATGGCCGTCATGGCCTACGTGCTCATCGCCGGATCACCGAACGACTGACGCCCAGTGCTCGACGAACTCTGGAACGGCATCCTGGAGCTGATGGCCCAGTTCGTCATACCCGATTGGGGCGCGCTGATCGCCCTCCTGCCGGTCTTCATCTTCGTGCTCACCCTCGTGGTCCTGGCGTGGACGTTCCTGCGGATCTTCCGTGCACCCAAGGCCCGTCGCGGGAAGCGGCGCCAGGTTCCGCGCACGCCCGCCGGTCTGCACATGCCGGGTCCGTCCTGGGCCCCGATCCTCGCCTCGATCGGGGTGTTCCTGTTGTTCCTCGGCATCGTCTTCCCGGGCCCGATCCTGCTGCTCGGGTCGATCGCGCTCGGATTGACGCTGCTGTACTGGTTGACCGAGTCCGTGCGGATCTACGACCACGACCTCGGGGTCCGGACGGCCACGGAGCTGCCTGCCGTCGTGCACGAGGGGCCGCCTCCCGGCGTCCACATGCCGGGCCCGTCGTTCCGGCCCTTCCTCGGCGCCGTTGGAACGGGCATGCTGATGCTCGGCCTGGTCTTCGGCGGCTGGCTGCTCGCCGTGGGGGTGATCGCGCTCATCGCGACGCTCCTCGGCTGGCTCATCGATGCCCGCAAGGAATACGTCAAGACGGTCGAGGCGGACACGACCGGCCATCTCGAGAATGTGCCCGCCCCGCGGACCCCGTCGCTGTTGCTGGTCGTGCTCGGCATCCTCCTGATCGCGGGCGTGGCGCTCCAGGCCGGCTGGCTGCCGCCGCGAGACGTGAGCGGCGGCGAGGGTGCTGCTGCGTCCGGCGCCCCGCCCGGCGGCTCGGGCGCACCCGGCGAACCCGGGGGCTCCGGAGGGCCGGCGCCGGGCGCTCCGGCGGCGGACGTCGTGGTCCACGCGAAGGACATCAAGTTCGCCGAGAGCAGCCTGACGGGCCCGGCGGACCGCCCGTTCACGCTGGCACTCGTCAACGACGACGCCGGGACACCGCACAACGTCGAGCTCAAGGACGGCGCCGGGACCAGCGTCTTCCAGGGCGACATCTTCAACGGCGTCGAGACCCGCGTCTACGAGGTGCCGGCGCTCGCCGCGGGAACGTACACCTTCCTGTGCACGGTCCATCCGAGCATGACGGGAAGCGCCACCCTCCAGTAGGGCGCGCGGTCAGCCAGGTCATCGTCACGCCCCGCCGTCCCATCCTCATCGCCCTGGCGATCGCGGTCGTGACGACGGCGGCCATCTGGTGGTTCGTCCGATTGGGCGAGGCACCGGGCGTCACGGTCGGCCAGCCCGCGCCGCGGATCGTCGGCACGACGCTGAACGGCGAGCCGTTCGATCTCGCGACATACGCCGGCAGGCCCGTCGTCCTCAACTTCTGGGGCCCGACCTGTATCCCGTGTCGGGACGAGTTTCCGTTGCTGGCGGCCAAGCTCGACGAGCACGCCGACGATGGCGTCGCGGTCGTCGGGATCCTGACCGACGACCCGGCGCCGCTCGCGCGCGACTTCGTGGCCGAGTTC
>CAZFXH010000194.1:0-6747 GCA_964522905.1 uncultured Anaerolineaceae bacterium | reverse complement strand
ACTCAGTAGGCCTCGTCAAGGTCGAGGAGGCACTCGCGCTCTTCCGCGAGGTCGGCGACCTGGCGGGCGAGGGCAACATCATGTGGGCGCTCGGGAGCTATCACTTCTTCACGGCCGACGCGGTGCCCGCGGAGCATTGGTACAAGGAGTCGCTGCGGCTGCATCGGTCGGCGGGCCACCGCACGATGGAGGCCTGGTCGCTGCACATGCTCGCGCTGGTCCAGATCGGAACGGGGAAGTTCGACGAGGCGCTCGCCAACGCTCGCGTGGGCCTGGAGTTCTTCCGCGACGCCGGCGACGTCGCCGGCATCACGCTCATCCTGGACGACCTCGCGTCGATCGCGGTCAGCGCCGGGGACCCTCCCCGAGCAGGGCGCCTGTTCGGTGCCGCCCGCCACCTCCAGGCAACGAGCGGCACGACACTGGCGATGTACGTCGAAGAGACCTACTCCCAGTTCAACGCGCCGTCGCCCCGATCCGTCCTGAGCCCCGAGGACTTCGAGCGCTACGCCGCCGAGGGGGCGGCGATGGGGCTCGACGAGATCGTGGCGTACGCGCTGGAGGATCCGACCCCCGTATCATGAGCGGCGCGATGCTCGACGACCCGACGCGTCCCGGGGCACTTCCACCGGTGCAGCCCATCCGGTTCCTCGAGGACCCCGACGAGCCCCCGGCCGCGGTCGATCCCGGCCTTGTGATCCTCACCTGTGCCAACTGCGGCGCGGCCATGGACGAGCGCAAGTGCAAGCTCATCTGCCGCTGCGGCTACTTCCTGTCCTGCTCCGACTACTATTGATCGGCTCGGCTCGCGCCCGCGCGGGTCGGCTCGGCTAGACTGGCGCTCCGATGACCGCCGAGCCCCGAGCCGATCCTGTCCCGTCCGCCCAGCCGCCGGCGCGTGACAAGACCGGCATCCCCAAGAACCCCGGCCGGCGCGATCTCGGGATGAAGGTCTCCCTCCTCTTTCCCGATCGGGACATCGTCGAGAAGTTCTACGTGCCGGTCATCTACACCGCCTGCCGGACGTGCTACTCCGAAGAGGTCCCCGAGGAGATCTTCGAGAAGGCGGTCGGTGGCGGTTACGACCCGGCCAAGATGCAGAAGCTGATCTCGTCGGTGATCGAATCCGGGCACGGCTCGACCATCGAGCACGTGGTCTTCACCTTCGCGATCACCGGGGTGTCGCGCACGTTGTCGCACCAGCTCGTCCGGCATCGCGCCGGCGTGGCCTTCGACCAGCAGAGCCAGCGTTACGTCAAGTTCAAGGGCGCGGCCACGATGCTCCCGCACTCGATCGCGGAGGGTGACCCGGCGCTGCGCGATCGCTACGAGGAACAGATCGACGGCGCGCTCGGCCTGTACGGCGAGATGCTCGAGGCCGGCGTCCCGGGCGAGGACGCGCGGTTCGTCTTCCCGAATGCGGCCCGTACAAACCTCGTGATGACGACGAATCTCCGGGCGCTCATCCACATGTCCGGTCTGCGCCTATGCACGATGGCCCAGTGGGAGATCCGCCGGCTGTTCCAGCTCGTGCGCCACGAGATCTTCAGCGTGTCGCCCTTCCTCGGGTCGTTCCTCGCTCCCAAGTGCGTCCCGCTCGGGTACTGCGACGAGTTCAAGAACCGCGACGAGCACTGCCCCATCCGTCCCCACAAGGACAACGTCCTGGGCGCATGGGCCGAGAAGGCCGCCGCGGCCCGCGCGGTCGGCCGGGAGCTGCCGCAGGCGTGACGATCCGGCTCCAGTTCGACCGGATCCCACCGGGGGTCGAGATCGGGCCGCACCGTCACGGGCTGGAGACCATCGTGTACGTTGCCGCCGGCGAGCTCGTGTTCGAGCATGGCGAGGAGCTCGAACGGCGGGCCGTGGTCCGCGCGGGCGACGTCCTCTATGAGGCACCCGCCGAGCACCACCTGGTCCGCAACGAGGGATCCGTCGATGCACTCGCGCTGCTGGCCTCGGTCGACCCGGACCCGCGCCGGCCCGGGGTCCTCCTTCGCCGTTGGGAGGCCGAGGACGAGCCGGTCCGCCGTGGCGGCGACGCCGTCGTCATCGACGACGCCGGGATCTCGCGGCGGCTCATCGTGCGGCCGGGCGACTTCGGCACGGCGACCTTCACGATCAGCGAGGTCATCGTCGCCCCGGGTGCCGCCGACGCATGGCATCGCCACCCGGGCGCGGAGCACGCGATCGTGGTCTTCGAAGGTCGCGGGCTCGTGACGGTCGATGAGACGACCGAGACGCTCGAGCCGCTGACCGGGATCCGCGTCGAACCCGGATTCACGCACCGCGTCCAGAACACCGGGCGGTTGCCGCTTCGCTACTACGTCTGTTCGTCGCCGGGCACCGACCCGCTCGATGACCGGGAACCCGCCGAGGCGCCGCCCCGCAGCCTGGACGCCTAAGAAGCGGCGAGCCAGCTCGCGGGGACGATCTCGACCACGCGCGTCTCGACCTCCGGGGCGATGAACGCGAAGGCGCGCGCCGCCTCCTCCTCGAGCTCCTCGCGTTCGCGACCCTTTACCACGGTCACGAGCTCGATGGTCATCCTCGCCTCCCGCTTTTCCCGGCGGATCCGCCAGGCGCCGCTGATGAAGCCATCCACCAGGACCCCGCCGCGCCAGATCAGGTCGGGGACGGCGATCCGCTCGATCAGGATCCGCGACCGATCGTCATGCGAGAGGAAGATGTTGTCGTACGTGGGCAGGAAGCGGATGGGTGCCGGCACGTCGGGGTCGACGAACACCCCGTCCTCCACGTCGAAGAGCTCCCGGCCCGCCTCGTCGCGGAACGTCCGAAGGCGCGGGCGCAGCCGCTCGACGACCTCGCGCAACCCGGTCAGCCACGACCAGATCCGCATGTCCGACACGGTGGCGGGTCCGAACGCCGCGAGATAGCGGAGGATCGCGCCGTCCGGCTCGGTGTTCGTGCCCATCGGTTCGCCGAGCCAGACCTGCGCGGTCGTCGCCTTGGGCCTCGCCTTCTTGCCCCACAATCCGCGCGGCGGTACCTGGACGATCGGCAGCAGGAACCGCGACGCATAGGCCAGGGAATTCGGCTTCCGGTCTGGCCAGCGCGACGAGAGGGCGGTTGCGAGCTGGGCGGTGGTGAGCGGCTCGGCCTCGACGAGGGCGCGGCCGGCCGTAACGAGCTCCTCGAGGCCGACGCCGATCAGGTCCTTGGCGAACGGACTGCTCTTCCACGCGCGCTCCAGCACGTCCTGCATGACCGGTCGGAGCGCAAGGAAGTCGCGGCCCGTCATCAGGTGGAGCGTGGTTCGCATCGTGCTGCCCCGAACCGCGCGGCGCCCCTCGATGAGGGTGCTCAGCTCCTGTGGATCGAAGTCCTTGATCCGCGACCACAGTGCCAGGTAGGGGTCAGGTGGCTCCTGGGCCTGCATCCCCACGAGATGCTCGATGACGTCCTCCGCCGGACGATCGACCCGCTCCAGGAGGAACTGCCGGCCGAGGAGCGTCCGATTGAGCGTCCGGCGGTCGAGGACGGGCACCCCTGGCTTCGCGGGCACCGACTCAGCCGGCCCTAGTGGCACCGGGACAGGGCACGCGCACCACTCGACTCCGCGTCAGTCGTCGGCGAGGTCGACGAGGAAGCGCCGGATGACGCGGGCGAGCCGCGGACCGGCCTCGGCTCCCGATTCGAGGACCTCCTCGTGGGTCAGCGCCGCGCCGGTGTACCCGGCACCCGCGTTCGTGACGAGCGAGACGCCGCACACCTCCATCCCGATCCAGCGCGCGGCGATGCACTCGAGCACAGTCGACATGCCCACGGCATCACCGCCGAGGCCGGCCAGCATCCGGACCTCGGCCGGCGTCTCGTACGTCGGCCCGGTGAGCCCGACGTAGACGCCCTCGCGGAATTCCACGTCCTCCGCCACGGCCGCCGCGTGCAACCGTCGTTGGAGGCGCGGGCTCCACGCATCGGTGAGGTCCGCGAAGCGCGGCCCCAGGTCGTCGGCGTTCGGCCCCATCAACGGCGAGCGACCGGTCAGGTTGATGTGATCGGTCATCACCATCAACGTGCCCGGCCCGTACGACCGGTCCAGACCGCCGGCGGCATTGGTAAGGACGACGATCCTTGCCCCAAGGGCGCCGAACAAGAGGACGGGCTGGATCACCAACCCCGGGTCGTTGCCTTCATAGAGGTGGAATCGACCCTGCAGCATGACGACGGGCCGGCCGCCGAGCCGACCGAGGAGCAACCGTCCGGCATGGCCCGGTGCGGTCGCAGGCGGCCATCCCGGCAGCTCCGCGAACGGGATGGCGACCGCGTCCTCGAGGTCATCGGCGAGCCCGCCGAGCCCCGAGCCGAGCACGATGCCCACCTCGGGAACGAGCGATGTGTGCTCCCGGACCGCGGCGGCGAGGGCGGCGATCCGGACTGGCTGCTCCGCGGGCGGGATGGGACGCGCCGGATCGACGGGGGTGGTCGGGTGGGACATCAGGCCTCCAGGGTCGCGTCCAGCATAGGACGCCCGAGGCGCAGGGACTTCGTCCGCCCGACGGAAGTATCGACACCGGGATGCCGATCGCGTCCCGTCGGGCGTCCCGTGATCCGAAGCTGTGGTGAGACAGCCGCGAGGCACGGGGAACGAAGCGCCCGAAGCGACCGAACGGCGAAACGAAGGTCCTTGATGTGATCGCGGTTCCTGCGGTCCTGTCGGCCCCTTCGGGCAAGACCTACGTTAGGCAGCTGCTCGCCGGGCGGTCAACGCGCTTATCCACGAACCTGCGCGCGGCGTCCGAGGCCTGTCCACGAACCCGGTCCACCTGTGGATAACCCTGTGGACGAAGGTTCTCAGCCGCCCATCGCGAACATCTCGACCTTGGGCAGGTCGGACGTGGACTGCGACCGCAGCTCGGAGTAGCGATCGTCCCGGGCGCGCCACGTGTCCGCGAGGAATGCGACCAGCTCCTCATCGCTCGAGCCGTCGCGCAGGACGGCCCGGACGTCGCGGCCCGCGACGGCGAAGAGGCAGGTGTACAGCTTCCCGTCGGCTGACAGTCGTGCCCGCGTGCAATCTCGACAGAAGGGCCGCGTCACCGACGAGATGATCCCGAACTCGCCGAGGCCGTCGAGGTACCGCCACCGACCGGCGACCTCGCCGCGGTACCCGGCGTCGACCGGTTCTGCCGGCCACACCGCGCCGACGCTGTCGATCAGCTCCCGGGCCGGCACCACCTCGTCCAGCCGCCAGCCGTTCGAGTGCCCCACATCCATGTACTCGATGAAGCGCAGGGTCACGCCGGTCTCGCGCGCCCAGCGCGCCATCGGCACGACCGACGACTCGTTGATCCCCCGCCGGACGACCATGTTGACCTTGACCGGGGTCAATCCGGCCAAGAGCGCGGCATCAACGCCGTCCAGGACACGCGCCACCGGGAAGTCCACGCCGTTCATCGCCCCGAACACAGCGTCATCGAGCGAGTCCAGGCTGACGGTCACGCGTCGCAGGCCCGCATCGGCGAGGGGACGAGCCAGCCTCCCGAGGGCAGCGCCGTTCGTCGTGAGCGTTAGGTCGAGTGCGCGCCCGTCGCGCGTCCGCAGAGCCGACAGCTTACGGATGAGGGTCGGCAGGTCGCGCCGGACGAGCGGCTCGCCACCCGTGATGCGGAGCTTCTCCACGCCGAGGCTCACGAAGGCATGCGCCGCGCGCTCGATCTCCTCGAAGCTCAGGACCTGGTCCTTCGGCAAGAACGCATAGTCCCGACCGAACACTTCCTTGGGCATGCAATAGGTGCACCGGAAGTTGCAGCGGTCGGTGACCGAGATGCGCAGGTCGTGGAGCGGCCGTCCGAGCGTATCGAGAGGTTCCATCGCCGTCCATCGTACCCGCAGGCACCGTTGCGGCCCTACAACACGCCGATCCCATCGGTCGCCGAGAGTACGACCGGCGCGCGCCACTGGTACCTCTAGCGGACTCCACCGGACCGGACACCGGAGGCACTATGCCGACACGCCCTGATAGACGCCCAGAGCCCAAAACCCTGACAGAGGATCCCATCGCATGGCCACGACCGATGCCAAACCCGGTTTCCGTCTCCCGTGGGGCGCGGACCGAAGCGAGTCCGATGCCCGCGCCGAGGCGACCGGCGAGGCGCCGATCGGCGAAACCCTCACCACCGAGCAGGAGATCGAGAACCCCGACATGATCGACGCAGCGCCTTCCGCAAATGACCAGATGGCCGCCGTCGACGAGGGGACGGCCGTTGACTCGACGAATGAGGACAGCCCGACGGCCGATACGGCTCCGGCTGTCGATCCGTCGCCTGGCGACGGGACCGATACGGCCTCGAGCCGCAAGCCCAACAAGTTCATGGCCGACCTCACCCGCGCCATGCAGGGAGCGGCGGAGACCGCCAAGGCCGATACGCTCGCGCGCTTCAGTGCCGACGCCAAGTCGCACATCGAGTTGATCCATGCGGCGACCGCGGTCGAGGCGACTGACCTGCGCAAGCAGGCCGATGACGACGTCGCGGCCATCCGCGACTGGTCCAAGGCGGAGATCGCCCGGATCCGCGAGGAGACCGACGAGCGCATCACCCACCGCAAGGCCCGCCTCGAGCGCGAGATCGAAGCCCATGCGGCCGACATCGAAGGACGCATCGAGCGCGTCCAGCGTCGGGTCGACGCCTTCGAGGCCGAGATGGCCGACTTCTTCCAGCGCCTGATCGCGGAAGAGGACGCGACGGCGTTCGCGGCGATGGCCGAGAGCCTGCCCGAGCCGCC
>CAZFXH010000193.1:0-3156 GCA_964522905.1 uncultured Anaerolineaceae bacterium | reverse complement strand
CCGAGATCCTCATCCTCTCGGGCGACGTTCCGCTGATCTCGGCCGCTGATCTCGAGGCGATCCTGGAGGCACGCCGCCAGGACGACGCCGCCATCGCCCTCGCCACGGTGTTCGCCGCGAACCCGGCCGAGCTCGGGCGCATCGTCCGAAGCGAGTTCGGCATCGTGGAGGCCATCGTCGAGGTCAAGGACGCCGACGAAGAGCAGCTCGCGAGCAACGAGATCAACTCGGGCCTGTACGCCTTCGATGCCGCCTGGCTGCGCCGCCGGATCGCGTCGCTGGAGCCGTCGCCCACGACCGGTGAGCTGTACCTGACGGAACTCGTCCGCCTTGCCCGCGAGGACGGTCGACTGGTCACGGCCGTTGCCTTCGAGGACGACGGTCGATTCGATGGCATCAACGACCGCTCCCAGCTCGCCGCCGCCGAGTGGAACCTGCGCGTCCGCCGCAACGAGGAACACATGCGCGACGGCGTGACGATGCGCGACCCGTCCACGGTCTACCTCGACTGGGATGTCACGCTCGCACCGGACGTCACCCTGGAACCGAACGTCATCCTCCGCGGCGGCACGTCCATCGGGGAGGGGACCGTGATCGGGGCGGGCAGCGAGATCGTCGACAGCAAGATCGGCGCGCGGGCGCGCGTGTGGGCATCGATCGTCGAGTCGTCGGTGGTCGAGGACGAGGCGACCGTAGGCCCGATGAGCCACCTTCGGCCCGGCAGCGTCGTGGGCCGCGGGGCGGAGGTCGGCAACTACGCGGAGCTCAAGAACGCCCGTCTCGGCGCCGGCAGCAAGCAGCACCACATGAGCTACCTCGGGGACGCCGAGCTTGGCGAGGGTGTCAACGTCGGCGCCGGCACGATCACCGCGAACTACGACGGCACCAACAAGCACCGGACGACCGTGGGCGACGGCGCTTTCCTTGGCGTCGACACGATGATCGTCGCGCCGCGCGACATCGGGAAGGGCGCTCGCACGGGCGCTGGAGCGGTCGTCACGAAGGACGTGCCGGCCGGCAAGCTTGCGGTCGGCGTGCCTGCGCGCATCCGCGAGCCCCGTGCGAAACCCGCGCCCCGCCTGGACACGGCGACGTCCGGATCGGGCGAGGGTGCCAAGTCGGAACCCGAAGCCGGTGACGAGTCCACGTGACCGGTCCCGTACTCGAGCTCGGGCTCATCGTCATCCTCGTGCTCCTCAACGGCATCTTTGCGTCGACGGAGATCGCGCTCGTCACCGTCCGGCGCAGCCGGTTGCAGCAACTCGTGGACGAGGGGGACCAGGCGGCTGTCCGCGTCCAGCGTCTCAAGGCGAACCCCGGCCGCTTCCTGGCGGTCATCCAGATCGGGATCAACTTCCTCGGTTTCCTGGCCTCGGCGTTCGCCGCCGTCAGTCTCGTGGGCGGGGTCGCCGACTGGCTCGCGACGTTCGGGCCGTTCGCCACAGCGGCCGAAGCCATCGCGCTCGTGTTGGTGACGGTCCTCTTGACCCTATTCACGATCGTGTTCGGTGAGCTCGTGCCCAAGCAGATCGGTCTGGCCCATGCCGAACGCGTGGCCATGTCCACGTCCCGGCTGATGGAGTTCCTGGGGACGGTTTTCGGGCCACTCGTCGGGGTGCTCACGTGGATCACGCGGCGGATCAGCCGGCTGTTCGGCGCCGACGTGGCGGCGGACGAGCGGATCAGCTCCGAGGAGCTGCGCCTGATCATCGAACAGGGTGGTGAGCAGGGCATCCTCGAGGCGGAAGAGGAGCAGATGATCCACGCGGTCATCGAGCTCGGCGACCAGCGCGTCCACGAGGTCATGGTCCCGCGCATCGCGATGGTCACGCTCACGACCTTGGTGACCATGGAGGAAGCGCTCGACACGATCATCGAGCAGGGCCACTCGCGGATCCCGGTGTACGAGGACACGATCGACGAGATCGTCGGCATCCTCTACGCCAAGGACCTGTTGCCGTTCCTGCGCCCCGGCGGACCGCCACCGCCACCGTTGCGATCGATCTTGCGTACGCCGGTGTTCGTGCCCGAATCGATGACGGTCGACGATCTGCTCCACGAGCTCCAGCGGCGCAAGGTGCACCTCGCGATCGTGCTCGACGAATACGGCGGCACCGCCGGCCTCGTCACGATCGAGGACCTGATCGAGGAGATCGTCGGCGAGATCCAGGACGAGTACGACGTCGAGGAGCCGCTGATCGTGAAGCTTTCCGACGACGAGGCGCGGGTCGATGGGCGGGCCGCCGTCGACGACCTCATGGATCTCTTCGAGACGCAGGTTCCGCTCGACGACGCCGACGAGTACGACACGGTCGGCGGCCTCATCTACCACCGCATCGGTGGTGTGCCGAAGCCCGGAGACCAGGTGACGGTGGATGGGCTCACCCTGACTGTCGAGACGACCGACGGCCGGCGGGTCGGGAAGGTGCTGGTGGTTCGGACCCGGGACGGCGAGGGCGTCTCGGACGACGAGGCGGACCGCTAGGGAGCGTTAGGTCGCCGGGGCCGGCGCCGGGGCCGGGGGCCGGGCCGTCGACGGGGCCGGGGGCCGGGGCCGTCCTTCGGCACCATTTGAGTCGCCCCATTGCTATACCTAGCGCATCGAGCCGACCAACGCCGTGACTCGGGCCATCAGCGAGGCTTCGACGGCAGCGTTCGTGCGTGGGGAATGCACGCCGGAGATGCGGGGATGCAAGAGTCCGGCCCTTATGTCCTGCGATGTGCCATTCTTAGCAATGGGGCGAATATCGGCCCTCCGAACGCGGAAGGCAGCGCCGGCTCGACGCGCGGCCCCTGTGATCGCTCACAGCGATCACCCGACGCGCGGCCACCTTCGTCAGGCAGCCGGAATCGCCCAGATCGATGACGTGATGAGCGTGCTCGCAGGAGATCTGATCGGTGACAGCGATCGGCGCCGGCAGCTGTCGTAACCGCGCGCTGGTGCGGACCGTCCAACGTCCGTGAGCCATCGGCGTCTCCCGATCCTCCTCGCCGCGGTCGCAGCGATCGTTGTCCTGGTCCTCTTCGTCCGAGCGGAAGCCTTCTTGACGCGGCCGTCAGCGGCCGTCTGCTCGGCCGATGACCGGGTCGTCGAGGTCGAGACGCTCTGGTCGATGGGTGGGCTCGAAGCCCTCAAGTGCTTCGGCGACGCGATGC
>CAZFXH010000192.1:0-5648 GCA_964522905.1 uncultured Anaerolineaceae bacterium | reverse complement strand
GGAGTTGGCGGGCGACGTGCCGATCGGTCGGTTGCGCACGGCCGCAGCCGAGCTGCTCGGAGCCGCCCGCATCCCGCGCCGCCGCGCGAAGGGCGATGACACGGTGGAGTACGACCTGCGCCCGTTGCTGATCGACGTGGCTATCGAGCACGGCCCGCCCCTCACGGTTCTCACCCGCACCCGGTTCCACCCGGAGCTCGGCACGGGTCGGCCGGAGGAAGTCGCCGCGGCGCTCGGCGACCGCCTTGGCGAGAACCTCGAGGCGTCCTCAGTCGTGCGCGACCGCCTGGTCCTCGTCGAGGACCTCGCCTGAGACATCTGACGAGGAATCGGGTTTGGCAGGCTCGCTCGGAGCAGTGAGGAGGGCTGGAACATCGCCGGGGGCCGGCTCCACGAACAATTGGCAGAAACCGATCAGGCACCATCCTGAGCGGCGCAGCTCCGATCGGCTCAAGAAGCTCGATTGACCCGTTCGGCGTTCGGTCGTACACTTCCCGTTCGCGCTTGGCTCGGCCAGGCGTCTTTCCCTGTCCGTCGTGCGGCGGCCGCGTGCCACCCCCACCCAACATGCTGAGGACCCATGTACGCAGTCATCGAGACCGGCGGCAAGCAGTACCGCGTCGAGGTCGGCACCGAACTCGAAGTGGAGCTGCTCGACGCTGAGCCGGGCAAGACCGTCACGCTCGATCGCGTGCTGCTGGTCGCCGACGGCGACGATGCCTCGATCGGCCAACCGGTCGTCGACGGTGCGGCCGTCAGCGCCGAGATCGTCCGGCGCGACCGCGGTCCGAAGCTCATCTCGTTCAAATACCGTCCCAAGGCCCGGACCCGGGTCAAGAAGGGCCATCGCCAGGAGCTGACGATCCTGCGTATCAGCGACATCACCCTCAACGGGAAGAGCGCGGCGAAGTCGGCGGCCAAGGCCGAGGCGGATGCCAAGACCGAGCGCCAGCGCATCGAGGAAGCCGCCGCCGCCCAGGCCGCGAAGGATGCCGCTCTCGCCGCGAAGCTTGCCGCGACCAAGGAGCCGGCCAAGAAGTCGACCACCAAGGCGTCGGGCGCGAAGGCAGAGTCCGACACGAAGACCGACACGAAGACCGCTGCCAAGGCGGACACCAAGGCCACAACGAAGAAGACGACCACCAAGGCGAAGGCTGCCGATGCCGACGCCGACGAGGCCGCGCCGAAGAAGAGCGCTCCGAAGCGCGCTACCAAGAAGGACGAGTAAGGACCCATGGCACACAAGAAGGCGGGCGGCAGCGTCAAGAACGGCCGCGACAGCGCCGGCCAGCGCCTGGGCGTCAAGGCCGGCGACGGCCAGCTCGTCCCGGCGGGTTCGATCATCGTGCGCCAGCGCGGGATGACGTTCCTCTCGGGTCCCGGCACCGGACTTGGCCACGATTACACCGTGTTCGCGACCGTGACCGGCCGGGTCAAGTTCGAGCACGCCACCAAGGACAAGAAGCGCATCCGGGTCGAGGCGGTCGAAACCGTCGCGACGACCGCTTAGGTCGTCCGGAGACGCAGCACACAGCCGGCGACCACCGGCGGGGCGATGGCCCTGCACGGAAGGCGACGGAGGAGAGACACTCGTGAAGCCCGATATCCATCCCCAGTACCACCAGGCCAAGGTTCATTGCGGCTCGTGCGGCACGGAGTGGACCGTGGGATCCACCCGACCGGAGCTGCGCGTCGACGTGTGCAGCAACTGCCACCCGTTCTTCACGGGCACGCAGAACATCATCGACACCGCCGGTCAGGTCGAGCGCTTCCAGAAGCGGCTGGAGCGCCAGGCCCGCAGCTAGGCGGCGATGCGTCCGGCATCAAGTGGACTTCAGTGTGCCTGAGGTGACCACTTCAGCATCCGCCGGTCTGCGTCTCGAGGTCCCAGCCTTGCAACTCCTCCTCATCGCGCTCGGCGGCGCCGCCGGAGCGACCACTCGCTACCTCGTCGACGCCTGGATCGCCCAGCGCGCCGCCGGCGCGTTTCCATGGGGGACGCTGGTCGTCAACGTCTCGGGCTCGCTGATCCTCGGCCTCCTGTTCGCGCTCGCCATCGAGCGCGGTGTGCTGCCCGCCTCGGTCCGCGGGCCGCTCCTGATCGGGTTCATCGGGGCGTACACGACATTCTCGACCGTGATGCTCGAGAGTTGGCGCCTGATCGAGGACGGCGCGGTCGTGCTCGGCCTGGCCAACCTGGTGGGCTCGTCGGTCGTCGGCATGATCGCATTGGTCGGGGGTCTGATGATCGGAAGGGCACTGGCATGAAGATCGAGGGCACCGGGCTCCTGGCCCGCATCTACATCGGCGAGTC
The DNA here is from genome assembly GCA_964522905.1 of uncultured Anaerolineaceae bacterium. Lineage (GTDB taxonomy): Bacteria > Chloroflexota > Limnocylindria > Limnocylindrales > CSP1-4 > SPCO01. The sequence goes on along the minus strand of CAZFXH010000192.1, from coordinate 3,334 downwards.
GGACACGTGGCGAGGGCGGCCACTGTACGAGGCGATCGTCCACCTGCTCCGCGAGCGCGGCCTGGCGGGGGCGACCGTCCTACGTGGCATCGAGGGGTTCGGCGCCAAGCAGCATCTCCACACGACTCGGATCCTGTCGCTCTCAAGCGACCTGCCGATCCTGATCGAGGTCGTGGACCAGGAGGACCGCCTCCGGGCCGTGCTGCCGGAACTTGATGCCATGGTCGACGAGGGCCTGATCACACTCGAGCGAGTCGAGGTGATCGCCTACCGAGCCAAGGCTCGCGGATCCGAGTAGCGAGCTCAACCACGGCGGGCCCTCGACGGACCGCCGTTTGCGATTCGGGCTTACCTCATCGCCGGTAGACTTCCCAGGATGTCTGCCAAACCCGCACCGCCGGCTGCGTCCGACGGCCGTCCTCGGTACGCCTATGGCGGCCAGGCCCTCATGGAAGGCGTCCTCATGCGTGGTCGCGACGCGATCGCCGTCGCACTGCGCCATCCAGACGGGCGGATCGTCACGGCCACCGAGCGCCTGGACAAGGGGGTCCACCGGTCCCCGGTCTCGAAATGGCCATTCGTACGCGGACTCGTGGTCCTGTACGAGACTCTCGTCATCGGCACGCGCTGGCTGATCCGCAGCGCCAACCTCCAGGCCGAGGAGGACGACGTGGAGCTCGGCAAGGGCTCCATCGTGGTCATGCTGCTCATCACGTTCGCGGCGGCCATCGCGTTCTTCACGCTGTTGCCGCTGTTCATCTCGAGCGTCGCCACGTCCGGTGCGTCACAGGGCTGGGCACAGCCCGCGCTCGAGGGCCTCATCCAGGTCTCTCTCTTCCTGGGCTACCTGACGCTCGTCTCGAGGGCGCCGGACATCCACCGCGTGTTCCAGTACCACGGCGCGGAGCACATGACGATCCACGCGCTCGAGGCGGGAGACCCGCTGACCGTCGATGAGGTCCGCAAGTATCCGACCGCCCACCACCGCTGCGGGACCGAGTTCCTGGTGATCCTGATCCTGTTAGCGATCTTCGCGTTCTCGCTCGTCGGGAAGCAGGAACCGCTGGTCATGATCGCGAGCCGGTTCCTGCTGATCCCGGTCCTCGCCGGGGTCGGCTACGAGATCCTCAAGCTCGGCGCCAGGTTCCGCCACAACCCGCTCATCAAGGTGATCATGTATCCGGGCATCCTCGTCCAGATGATCACGACGAAACGCCCGACCGACGACATGATCGAGATCGCCATCACGTCGATGCAGGAGGCGCTCGTCGCGGACGGTAACGGGATCCCCGTGGGCTCGACCCACTTCGATCGGTCGCCGTTGGAGCTCGGGAAGGCGACCGTCGAGCCCGAGCCGCCCGTGGACTCCGCCGGGGCCACCAGTCCGGGCGAGACGCCACCGCTGGCATGAGCGACCTGGACGCCACGCTGGCCGAGATCGCGCTCCAGTACGACGAACTCCAGGCCCAGCTCTCACGACCGGAGACCAGCACCGACCCCACCCTGATCCGCAAGCTCGGTAAGGAGCTCGCGCGGCTCGAGCCCACCGTCGCGGCATACCGCCGCCTGGAAGCGATCCGGGCGGAGCTCGCCGGCGTGCGCGAGATCGGCGACGGAGACGACGAGATGCGGGCCATGGCCCGCGACGAGATCGACCGACTGGAGCTGGAGCAGTCGCGCCTCATCGACGAGCTGAAGGTGCTCCTGATCCCCCGCGACCCGAACGACGACCGCGACGTCATCCTCGAGGTCCGGGCCGGCGCGGGTGGCGACGAGGCCGCCCTGTTCGCGGCGGAGCTGCTCCGGATGTACACGCGCTACGCCGGCCGGCACGGGTACAAGCCCGAGATCATGAGCATGAACGAGACCGGGATCGAGGGGATCAAGGAAGCCATCGTCCAGGTCCGCGGCGACGGTGCCTACAGCAGGCTCAAGTTCGAGGGCGGGGTCCACCGGGTCCAGCGCATCCCGGCGACCGAGTCGAGCGGCCGGATCCACACCTCCACGGTGACCGTCGTGGTCCTGCCGGAGGCCGATGAGGTCGAGGTCGAGATCGACGAGGAGAAGGACCTACGGATCGACGTCAAGCGCTCGTCGGGTCCCGGCGGGCAGTCGGTCAACACCACCGACTCGGCCGTGCGCATCACCCACCTCCCGTCCGGGCTCGTCGTCGAGATCCAGGACGAGAAGAGCCAGCACAAGAACAAGGCCAAGGCACTGGCCGTGCTGCGCTCGCGCCTGTTCGATCTCGAGATCCAGAAACAGCGGGCGGCCGATTCGGCGGCTCGCCGATCGATGGTCGGATCGGGTGACCGGAGTGACAAGGTCCGGACGTACAACTACGCGCAGGACCGCGTGACGGACCACCGGATCGGCAAGACCGTGCACAACCTCCCGGACGTGCTCGCGGGCGATCTCGATGAGCTCATCGACGCCTTGATCATGGTGGACCAGGCGGAGCGCCTGTCCGGGCTCGTGGGGAACGATGACGCCGCCTGAGACAACCCACGTCCGGTTCCTGCCGCCTCGCGACGTCCCGATCGAGCGGGCCACCGACCTTGGTTCCGTCCAGGTCCTCAAGCACGGCAACCGCTATCTCCTGACCGATTCGTTCGGTGACATCCATCCCGATTCGCGTGGGCTGGGTCTGTATCAGGGCGACAGCCGGTCGTTGTCGTGCGCCGTGCTGCGCGTCGGAGGTGTGCGGCCGGTGCTGCTCCAGACCTCGGTGGGGGGAAACTACCGCGGCAGCATCCAGATGACGAACCCTTCCGCGGACCGCAACCCTGACGCGAAGGTCCATCCGCTCGACGAGCTTGTCGGGCGCACCATCGGCATCGCGCGCGAGCGCCTCATCGGTGCGGACGGGTACGAGGAGCGGGTGCGGATCGTCAACCACGCCGCGTTGCCGGCGAGCCTCTCGCTCGAGCTGGAGCTCGGGATGGACGGCGCCGACATTTTCGAGGTCCGGGGGTTCCCGCGCACCCAGCGCGGCCGGTTGCTGCCCATCGCCGTGACGGACCGACAGGTCACGTTCCGCTACGACGGCGTGGACCGCGTCCAGTACCTGACCCACATCCAGCTCTCCGAGCCGGTCGACCTGATCGAGCCGGTCGCCGATGTGGCGGCCGACGGCCGGAACGCGGGCGCCGCGATCCGCCTGAGCTGGTCGTTGACGCTGGGCCCTGGTGAGGTCCGCGAGGTGTGCTGGACCGTCTGGTCATCCCAGCGCGAGGCGCCGGCGGCGAACCGCGACGAAGCCACCGGCCGCCGGGAGTTGGACGTCCTCTTCCCGCCCGCCCCGCGCGTCTCGGGCGACGATGGCGCCGCGGCC
>CAZFXH010000191.1:0-13137 GCA_964522905.1 uncultured Anaerolineaceae bacterium | reverse complement strand
TGAGGTGGACGTCGGGCTGTTGATGCTGGTCGGCGGTTTCGCGGCGGGCGTCTTCGGATCGTTGCTCGGCCTCGGGGGCGGCATCCTCATCGTGCCGTTGCTCACGCTCGGGTTCGGCCTCGACCTGCGCGCCGCCGTCGGCGTGTCACTGGTCTGCGTGATCATGACGAGCAGCGCGGCCGCCGGCGTCTACCTCGAGCGCCACGTCGCCAATCTCCGGCTCGGCATGAGCCTCGAGCTGTTCACGGCGATCGGCGCATTGATCGGTGGCTCGATCGCGTTCCTCCTCGACGAGCGGTTCCTGTCTGTGCTGTTCGCGGCGCTCCTCGGCTACGTCGCGTTCTCGATGATCCGGGGGTCCGCGGGCGAGGCGGATGTCATCGCCGACGCCGATGGCGTCGACAAGGGAGCGGAGGGGTCGGGCATGGTGGCGGGCTCGCGCCACCCGGCCGTTCCCGGTCAGCCTCCCTCGCCGCCGACCGACGCGCGGACCGCCTTCCTCGCGAGTGTCGCGGGTCCCGGCTACGAGGTGCGGAACCTTGGCCTCGGCATCGTCGGCTCGACCGGGGCGGGGGTGACGTCGGCGCTGCTCGGAATCGGGGGCGGGACGATCAAGGTGCCGCTCATGCACCTCGCGATGGGCGTCCCGCTCCGGGTCGCGACGGCGACCAGCAACCTGATGATCGGGATCACCGCGGCCGCGAGCGCGGTCATCTATCTGCTGCGCGGCGAGATCGACCCGTATGTCGCGGGCCCGACCGCGATCGGCGTGTTCCTCGGCGCGACGCTCGGTTCCCGCGTGGCGCACCGGATCCCGCTGCGCTACCTGCGCCTGCTGTTCGTCGTGGTCATGGTCTACACCGCGATCCAGATGCTGCTGCGAGCGATCTCGTGACGCCCGTGCCCGATCAGGACGCCGGCCGCGGCCACGAGTTCGATCGGTTCATCGGGCGGCTGCTCATCGTCGTCACGTACGTGGCTGTCGGGTTGCTGTCCGTGGGCGTCGTGCTCCTCCTCGTGGCCGGGATCTCGCCACTCGCCGGCGGGCCGCCGCTCGACCTTGGCCGTCTCATCGCCGATCTCGGCGTTCTGGCCCCGGCGGCGTTCCTGTGGCTCGGGATCCTGGCGGTCATCGCCACGCCGCTCAGCCGGGTGATCGCGGCGGCGATCGGGTTCGCGCGCCTCGGCGATCGCTGGATGGTCGCCATCGCCCTCGGGATCCTGGCCGTCATCGCGATCGGGATCGCGTCCGCGCTCGCAGCCGGCTGAGGCCTGCCTTCATGGCGATCCACGCAGGCCCGCGGTGGCCCGGCTGGAACCAGGGAGACCCGCTGCTATACTCGGCCGACTTCGTCGCCCGCGACCCGAGTCGCGTCCGTCAGCGCAGGAGCCGAGCTTAAATGACCACCGACACCAAGGCCGGCGCGTCGGCCCCGTCGCCTCACCACGCTCCGAACCCCACGTCGCTCGACGAGCTCATCTGCTATTTCGAGGGCGAGTTCGTCCCGATGAAGGACGCCAAGGTCAGCATCATGACCCACGCGTTCATGTACGGGACCGCGACGTTCGAGGGGATCCGAGCCTACTGGAACGAGGAGCAGGGCAAGCTGTACGGCCTGAAGCTGCGCGAGCACGTCGAACGCATCCGCCAGTCCTGCCGGATCCTGCTCATGGACGACGTTCCGTCGGTGGACGAGCTGACCTCGCTCATCGTCGAGACCGTGCGCCGGAACGAGTTCCGCGAGGACTGCTACATCCGGCCGTCGTTCTACAAGTCGACCCGCGCCATCGGCGTACGACTGCACGATCTCGAGCACGAGCTCTACATCATCGCGCTGCCGTTCGGGAACTACATCGACACCGACAAGGGTGTCCGGCTCATGACCTCGTCCTGGCGGCGCAACGCCGATGACGCGCTGCCCGCCCGCGGCAAGATCGTCCGCGGCTACGTGAACATGGCGTTCCAGAAGTCCGAGGCCGAGCTCAACGGCTACGACGAGGCCGTCGTGCTCACGGCGCAGGGCCACGTCAACGAGTCGTCCGCGGCCAACATCTACGTCGTCCGCGACGGGGTCGCGATCACGCCGCCGGTCAATGACGACTTGCTCGAGGGCGTGACCCGCAAGGCCTTGATGGAGCTCTTCGGCAACGAGGGCATCCCGGTCCAGGAACGCTCGATCAACCGCTCCGAGCTGTACGTCGCCGATGAGATCTTCGTGTGCGGCACTGGCGTGCAGGTCTCGCCGGTCATCGAGGTCGATCACCGCAAGGTCGGGTCGGGCACCGTCGGGCCGATCGCCCGGCTCGTCCGCGACCGCTACTTCGAGGCGGTGCGTGGGCGGCTGCCCGAATACCAGCACTGGCTGACGCCGATCCAGTAAGGGACCGAAGGGGGACCGCTGCGACGCCGCGCCATCGCCGCGCCGGGCCGGCACGGTCAGGGCTGCGGGGGCGGGGCGAGTTCCGGGGTGTCGCGCCCGATGACGATGACGATGTCCGTCCGCACGGTGCTGTCGGACGCCGTCTTGACCTTGACCCCGAACAACTCCTCGAGGTAGGCGATCGTCCCCATCAGCTCAGTCGCCACGCCGTTGTAGACCGTGATGACCGTGTCCGCCGGCACGCTGCCCTCGGGCGCCTGCCGCGGCGCGGAAGCGGCCAGCCCGTGGAACTCGAGATAGCCCGCCAGTAAGGTCCCGCGGTTCGCCGTGCCGGTCCCGTTCAGCACCCAGATGCCCGCGCCCTCGCCGGCGAGCCGCTCACGCAACTCCTGGTCGGCCGGGTCGACCGTGAACGCGTCGCGGACGGCCGCTCGGATCCGGTCCACGCGCGGCTCCAGCCAATACCCCGACAGCACCTCGTTCTGGTAGAAGTCGGGCGTGAACACGTACGAGCGGATGTTCGCCGTGTCGACCTCGGACGCCAGCCCGAGGAGCTCGTCGAGCTGATCGAGCGGGATGTCCGTCCGGACCGCGGACTTCAGCGCATCGACCAGCTCCGGCAACCGCGGCAGGAGGATCTGCGGGTCGGCCTGCTCGCGCAGTGACAGGAGCACGCGCTGCTGCCGTGCGCCGCGGTCGAAGTCGTCCGAGGTGTTGCGCGAGCGGGCATATCGCAGGGCCTGCTCGCCGTCCATATGCTGGATCCCACTCGGGATGTAGAGCCGCTGGGCGCGACCGGTGGACCCCGGGAACGCGTCGTCGACGACCGGCACCTGGACGTTGATCGTGACCCCACCGACGGCATCGACGACCTTCTTGAAGCCGTCGAAGTTGACCTCGACGAAGTACTTGATCTCGAGTTCGTAGAGCTCGCCGAGGGTCGCTTTGAGGCCGTTGTAGCCGCGGGTCCGGTCGTTGCCGGGCCAGAGGTCCGAGCGCCGTCGGTTGTTCACGAAGAACGAGTTGATCTTGTTGGGATACGTCCGACCCCAGAACGAGCGGGCCGGTCCGGCGGGCAGCGGGACGAACTGGGTGTCGCGCGGCAGGCTGAACATCGCCGCCTGCTTAGTGACCGGGTCGATCGAGACCGTGATCAGCGTGTCGGTGTTGTGGCCGCCGCCCTGCTCGTCGGAGCCGATGAGCAGGATGTTGAGGCGTTCGCGTCCGTCCCACGGCGGCACCGCGACATCCGGCACCTGGCTGCCGATGGGCGTCGGCTCCGGGGTCGGGACCGGTGTCGCCTCGGCGCTCGGGTCCGCGGAGCCCGAAGGCTCGGGCGACCCGGATGGGTCGCCGACGCACTCCTGGCCCTCCCCGATGAAGATGCAGCCGCTCGTCAGCGCATCGAGCGCCAGCATGTCGTAGCGCGCGACCACGACATGGCTGCCGGCCATGACCAGCACGACCGCCGCCAGGCCCGCGAAGGACAGGGGATTGCGCGGCAGCCGGGCCTTGCCCAGCCGCCCGCCGCCGGACATCGCGTGGGCGTTGAGGAACTCGGCTACGCGGTACGCATCGATGATCGCGACGAGGCGGTAGAGCAGGGCGACCAGGTTCAGGACGAAGATCGAGGTCAGCAGGAACGGGCTGAACAGCAGGGCGACGATCTCGATGCGATCCATCCGCAGCAGGAACCCGGCCAGCAGGGCGATCAGCAGCACCGGCGCGGCTGCGAATCCCAGGGCACGGGCCGGAGCGCCCGCGTACAGATGCCCGAGTCCCGGGAAGAGGAGGGAGAGGAACGCCGCAGCGAAGGGCGACCGGGCGCGCGGTCGCGCCTCCTGCGGTTTCTGCATCGCGCGTAGGATACTCGGACTCGCCGGACCCGCCCGTCGGACCGGTCCTCACCCCTCGCCCCCGACCCATCGCGTCCCGGAGATGCATGTTCCGACCCGTCACCGCGAAGCCCGACTTCGTCGCGCAAGAGCACGACCTCCTCGCGACGTGGCACGAGCGACGGACGTTCGCGCGCCTGCGCGCCCAGAACGCCGGCGGCCAGCGCTGGAGCTTCCTGGATGGGCCCATCACCGCGAACAACCCGATGGGCATCCATCACGCCTGGGGCCGCACCTACAAGGATCTCTACCAGCGTTTCCACGCGATGCTTGGCGAGGACCAGCGCTACCAGAACGGCTTCGACTGCCAGGGCTTGTGGGTCGAGGTCAACGTCGAGCGGGATCTCGGGTTCACGAACAAGCGCGACATCGAGGCGTACGGCATCGACCGCTTCGTGACGCTGTGCAAGCAACGGGTCCTCACATATGCGGCGCGCCAGACGGAGCAGTCCATCCGCCTCGGGATGTGGATGGACTGGAACGACCCCGACGAGCTGCGTCGGCTGCATGACCTGCTTGGCACGGATCCATCGGGGCTCACGACCATCGAGGGCGCCAAGGGCCCGGTGAGCGACACCGTGGAGATGCTCGTCGGCCGGCTCGGCATGCCCGAGATCGGCGGCTCGTACTTCACGTTCAGCAACGAGAACAACGACCTCATCTGGGGTTTTCTCGCGGAAGTGCACCGGCGTGGCTGGCTCTACAAGGGCCACGACACGATGCCGTGGTGCGCCCGGTGCGGGACGGGCCTGTCGCAGACCGAGGTCAACGAGGGCTACCAGGACAAGGACGACCCGGGCCTGACCGTGAGGTTCCCGCTCGTCGACCGCCCCGGTGAGTCCCTGCTCGTCTGGACGACGACCCCCTGGACACTCACGTCGAATGTGGCGGCGGCGGTGGGGCCACGCCTGCGCTACGTCAAGGTCCGCCAGGGAGACGACGCCTTCTGGCTGGCCAAGGGCACGCTCAAGACCGCGCTCGAGGGACCGGTCCAGGTCGAGGAGGAGATCGCTGGCTCGGATCTCGTCGGCTGGCGGTACGAGGGCCCGTTCGATGACCTGCCTGCCGTGCAGGCCGCCTTCGCCGAGGGCTACGAGCACCGAGTGGTGCCCTGGGACGAGGTCGGCGAAGACGAGGGCACGGGCATCGTCCACGTCGCCCCCGGCTGCGGTGCGGAGGACTTCCAGCTCGCCAAGGCGATCGGCCTGCCGGTGATCGCGCCGCTCGACGAATCCGGGATCGTGCTCGATGGGTTCGGGCCCTTGAGCGGGCGTGACGTGCGCGACGTCGCCGACCCGATCATCGATCACCTCAAGGCGACGGACCGGTTCTACCGGCTCGAAACGATCCGCCACCGCTACCCGCATTGCTGGCGGTGTGGCACGCCACTCATCTTCCGGCTTGTGGACGAGTGGTACATCTCGATGGGGCCGGTCTACGACCAGCCGCGCGAGGCGCTGTCCGCCTCCCAGATCGACGCGAGCCTGCGCTACCAGATCATGGACGTCGTCGACCGGATCCGGTGGATCCCGGAGTTCGGCTACGAACGCGAGCTGGACTGGCTCATGAACATGGGCGACTGGATGATCTCGAAGAAGCGCTACTGGGGCCTGGCACTGCCCATCTACGACTGCGCGGCCTGCGGGACGGTCGACGTCGTCGGCGGGCGCGAGGAGCTCAAGGCCCGCGCGGTCGAGGGCTGGGAGCGGTTCGAGGGGCACACGCCGCACCGTCCCTGGGTCGATGAGGTGCGGATCGCCTGCTCGGGGTGTAGCGCCCCGGTCGAGCGCATCAAGGATGTCGGCAATCCGTGGCTGGATGCCGGCATCGTGCCGTTCTCGACCCTTCACTTCCGCGAGGACGCCGACTACTGGGCGCAGTGGTTCCCGGCCGACTTCATCACCGAGAGCTTCCCGGGCCAGTTCCGCAACTGGTTCTACTCGATGCTCGCGATGTCGACGGTCCTGCGCCGTGAGGAGCCGTTCAAGACGATCTTCGGCTACGCGACGCTCTTCGCCGAGGATGGCCGGCCGATGCACAAGAGTGCGGGCAACGCGATCGAATTCGACGAGGCCGCCGAGCGGATGGGCGTCGATGTCATGCGCTGGATGTTCGCCAAGGCTCGTCCCGAGGAGAACATCCTGTTCGGCTGGCACGCGGCCGACGAGGCGCGGCGCGAGCTGCTGATCCTCTGGAACGTGTACTCCTTCTTCGTGACCTATGCCCGGCTGGCCGGCTGGACGCCCACGGCCGGGATCGATGAGGTCATCGGCGGGGCGCCGGCCTGGCCGGCCATGGACCGCTGGATCCTGTCGCGCGCCGCCGGGCTGGCCGCCGAGGCCAGAGCGGACCTGCTCGACTACGACGCGGTCGATGCCACGCGCGAGATCAGCACGTTCATCGACGACCTGTCGACGTGGTATCTCCGCCGATCGCGCGATCGGATGCGGGCCGGCGCCGACCCGGCCGACCGCGACGCCGCCTTCGCAACGTTGCATGCGGTCCTGGTCAGCCTCGCCCGGACGCTCGCGCCGATCCTGCCCTTCCTGGCAGAGACGATGTACCAGAACCTCATGGTCACAGTCGTGCCCGACACGCCCGATAGCGTCCATCTCACGGCATGGCCCGCTGATGCCATGGCCGCGCACCGCGATACCGAACTCGAAGGCGCGATGGGGCTGATCCGCGGCGCGGTCGACCTCGCCCGTACGCTCCGGGCGCAGGCCGGCCTGCGCACCCGCCAGCCGCTCGCGCGGGCGTGGCTCGCGCTGCCGGATCGGGGCATCGCCGTGTCGGAGGAGTTGCTGGGGCTGTTCGCCGACGAGATCAACGTGCAGGCGGTCGAGCTCATCGCCGATGGTTCCGACCTCGTGGAGCGTCGCGTGAAGCCGTTACTGCCCAAGATCGGCAAGCGGTTGGGCGCGGCCATCCCGTCGGTCATGAACGCGGCGCGCGAGGGCGCGGTCGAGTTCGCGGAGGACGGCTCGGTGACGCTGGCCGGGGTGACCCTGGCGCCCGACGAGGTCGAGATCCAGGCGACGCCGCGGCCGGGCACGGCCGTGGCCGAGGATGACGGCCTCGTGGTCGTGCTCGACACGGCGTTGACGCCGGAGCTGCGCGCGGAGGGCGATGCCCGCGAGATCTCCCGGGCCGTCCAGGACCTGCGTCGCGAGGCCGGCCTCGAGCTCGACGACCGGATCGAGCTGTGGGTGGACGGAGCGCCGCCGGCGGTCGCCGCGCACCTGGCGGACGTGGCGGCCGACACGCTCGGGGAGCTGGCATCGGGCGAGATCCCCGCCGACGCGGCGCGGGCCACCGTCCAGCTCGACGCGTCGACCGTGACGATCGCCCTGCGGCGGGCCGGATGACGGCCGCACCGAAGCGCCGCGGAGCGCGGTGGCCATTGTTCCTTGCCCTGGCCGCGACGGTCCTTGTGGTCGACCAGCTGACGAAGGCGTGGCTCGTCTCGATGCTTCCCACCGAGGGTCAGAGCGTGTCGGTCGTGGGCGACCTCGTCCGCCTCGTGAACTCCCGTAACAGCGGCGCGCTGTTCGGCCTCTTCCAGGAGCAGGCGTTCCTCTTCGGGCTCGTGTCGATCGGCGTCGTCGCGCTGATCGCCTGGTTCCACGGCAGCTCGGGGCGGAACACCCTGCTGTCGGTGGCGCTCGGTCTGCTGTTGGGGGGCGCCCTCGGGAACATGCTCGACCGGCTGTTGCGTGGCTACGTCGTCGACTTCGTGGATATCGGACTCGGAGACCTGCGCTTCTACACGTTCAACGTCGCCGACAGCGCCATCACATGCTCGATCCTGTTGCTGCTTGCGAGCGCCCTGCTGCCAGGCCGGTTCGGGATGCCCCGCCTCGACACCGGCAGGCGACCCGGTGAGCCCGCGGACCCCGTCGATGCCTGACGCCCCGATCGCAGCCGGCGTCCGAACCCTGCGGGTCCCGGATGGCCGGATCGGTAGGATCGACCGGTACGTGGCGGATGTGACGGGCCTATCGCGGAGCCACGTCCAGAAGCTCATCTCCGACGGTCGCCTGACCGCCGACGGTATCCCGCTGCGGGCGAACATGATCGTGCCCGCCGGCACGGAGATCCGCCTGGACGTGCCGGCGCCGGTCGCCCTGGATCTCGCCCCAGCCCACGACATCCCGCTGCGGATCGTGTACGAGGACGCCGACCTGCTCATCGTCGACAAGCCGTCCGGGATCGTCGTCCATCCGTCGGCCGGTCACCACGACGGCGACACGCTGGTCAACGCCCTGCTGGCGCGCGCTGGCGGGGCGGAGTACGGAGGGATCGCCGGGGTCGCGCGCCCGGGGATCGTCCACCGGCTCGATCGGGACACGAGCGGGCTGCTGATGGTCGCCAAGCACGACGGCGCGCAGGAATCGCTCATGGCGCAGCTCAAGGCGCGGCGGGTGCGCAAGACCTACCTGGCCCTGGTCGCCGGGAACGTGGCGGCGGCGGTCGGGCGGATCGAGGCGCCGATCGGGCGCGATCCGAAGCATCGGACCCGCATGGCGGTCGTGCCGGACGGACGCGCGTCGACGACCGGCTACCGCGTACGCGAGCGCTTTGCCGGCTGGACACTGCTCGAGCTCGATCTCGTCACGGGGCGGACGCACCAGATCCGCGTGCACCTCGAGGCGATCGGACACCCGGTCGCAGGCGACCCGGTGTACGGCACGGGCACCTCACGGCGCGGGCCGGAGGGCCTGGGCCGGCTGTTCCTGCACGCCTGGCGCCTCGAGCTGACGGCGCCTGGCAGCGGTGAGCTGATCCGCGCCACCGCGGAGCTGCCCGCCGAACTGGAAGACGTCCTCGGGTCGCTGCGTGCCGCCGAGACGGCGCGATGACCAACGACTGGATCTCCGACCCGCGCGGTTCGAACACGATCCCCGAGGAGCCCGAACGGATCTCGGACGATCCCGGACGACCCGACGACATCATCCTGGGCGCGCCCGGGTCGATGCTCGTGATCATCTCGGGGCCATCGGGGGTGGGGAAAGACACGATCATGGACGTGATGCGCGAGCGCGAGGCCCGCACCGGCCGGACGGGCGAGCGGCACTATGTCGTCACGGTCACGACCCGCGCCCCGCGCGGCGGCGAGGTCGACGGCATCGACTATCACTTCGTCACCCGCGAGGAGTTCCTGCGCATCCGGGCGGCTCGCGGGTTCCTCGAGGCGAACGAAGTCCATGGCAACTGGTACGGCTCGCCGCGCGACCAGGTCCGCTCGGCGCTCGCCAGCGGACGCGATGCCATCCTCAAGATCGACGTCCAGGGCGCCCAGGTCGTCAAGGAGCAGGTGACCGAGGCGCTGTTGATCTTCGTCATCCCACCCTCGCTCGAGACCCTGTTCTCGCGCCTGAAGTCACGTGCCACCGAGACCGCCAACGAGCTGGAGATCCGCCAGCGCAACGCGGCCATCGAGCTCGCCCGCCAGGACGACTACGATCACGTCGTCGTCAACGAGACGGGGCACGCGGCCCTCACCGCCGAGCGCATCGACGAGATCATCGCCGAGGAACGCCGCCTGCATGCGAACCGGCAGGTCCGGGTCTAGGCCGGGGCGGCTGGTCGAGGTCGCGGTCGACGCGGCCGGTGCCGGTGGGGCGCGGCCGTTCACGTACGCCGTTCCGGACGCTCTCGCGGATCTCCAGGACGGCGAGGCGGTGCTCGTCGAGTTCGGCCGGCGGCAGGCGCTAGGCGTCGTGCTCGGACCCGCGGACGAGGCGCCATCGTCGGCGATGACGAAGCCGGTCGTCGAGCGGGTCCGGGCGGACGGACCGCTCCTGCCGGCCCTGACCATGGCCCTGGCACGCTGGGTGGCCGAGCATTACCTGGCGCCGCCCGCCCTCGTCATCCGGGCGATGCTGCCGCCGGGCCTGCTGGAGCGGCTGGAGCTCGTCGCAGAGCGGACGCCGCAGCCCGTCGCCGACGATCTGGATCTCGTCGATGCGGATCTGTTGGAGCAGCTGGATGGCGGAGCGCGTCCGGCCCGGGACCTCGCGGCCCCCGATGGCCGCGCTGGCCTGCTCCGCCGGCTTCGGGATCTCGATTCGCGTGGCCTCGTCACCCTCGACTGGACGTTGCTCGGGGCCGGTGCCGGGCCGCGATATGAACGCTGGGTCCGCCTCCTGCCGGAGGGCCGGGCGGTCGCGGAGGCGCTGGCGGCAGGGGAGCGGCCGTCGGGGCGTCCGCTGGGGCCCCGCCAGATCGAGGCGCTCGGGGAGCTGGCGAGCGTCAGTCTCGCGGCGGACGGCGCGTCGGCGGCGAACGTGTCGGCGGCGAATGTGTCGGCGGCGAATGTGTCGGCGGCGAACGTGTCGGCGGAGGGCGCGACGGCCGCCGACGTGGCTGGGCGGCATGGCACCGCCACCCTCGCGTCACTCGTCCGGCGAGGCTTCGCCGAGACGGGCGTGCGGGAACGGCCGCGCCGCCCACTCGCCACGAGAGCGCCGGGGTCGCGCGGGGGTCGGCCGCGGTCGGCCGAGCTCTCGGAGCCCCAGGCCGCCGCCGTCGATCGCATCGCACGGTCGATCGCGGAACGCGACTCGCGGCCCCTGCTCCTCGACGGCGTCACGGGCGGGGGGAAGACCGCGATCTACGTCGAGGCGATCGCGGCGTCTCTGGCGGCCGGTCGTCCGGCGCTCGTGCTCGTCCCCGAGATCGCGCTTGCGCTCCCGATCGTCGATCGGCTCCGGGCGGATCTCGATGCGCGGGTGGCCCTCGTCCACTCGGGTCTCGGCGACGGAGAGCGCGCGGACGAGTGGCGCCGCATCCGGAGCGGCGAGGTCGACATCGTCGTCGGGACGCGGCTGGCCGTCGTTGCGCCGCTCGCCGACGTGGGAATCGTCATCGTCGACGAGGAGCACGACCCGGCCTACAAGAGCGACCGGACGCCGAGGCTCCAGGCGCGGGACACGGCGATCCGGCTCGCCGAACTGGCCGAGGCCGCCCTCGTTCTCGGTTCGGCGACGCCGGCGGTGGACAGCCTCGGGCGTGCGCTCGAGGGGACCTACGACCGGATCGTCCTGCCGCAGCGACCGGTGGGGACAGCACCCGCGGTCACGGTCGTCGACCTGCGGGCCGAGCTCGCGGATGGGAATCGGGGTCTGCTGTCACGCACGCTGGACGAGGCGCTCGATGCGCTCGACACAGCGGGAGGTGAGCAGGCGATCCTCGTCCTGAACCGGCGGGGAACGGCATCGGTCGTGCTGTGTCGCGACTGCGGCCACGTCCAGACCTGCCCGGATTGCGAGCGGCCGCTCGTGTACCACCAGGCCGGCACGACCCTGCGCTGCCACCACTGCGGGCGGGCTACGCCCCTCGCCACGCGTTGCCCGTCGTGCGGCTCACCGCGGATCCGGTACCTCGGCGGTGGCACGGAGCGGGTGGAGCGCGAGGTTCGCGCGAGCCATCCGGGCCTGCGCGTGGCGCGGCTCGACCGGGACGTGGCGGAGCGACGGGGAGCGGCGGCTCGCGTCCTGGATGCCTTTGCCGCGGGCCAGACGGACGTCCTCGTCGGCACGAGCCTCGTCGCCAAGGGCCTGGACGTGCCGTCGGTCACCCTCGTCGGCGTGGTGTCGTCCGACGTCGCGCTCAACCTGCCCGACGAGCGCGCGGCCGAGCGGACGTACCAGCTCCTGTGCCAGGCGGTCGGGCGGGCGGGTCGTGGCGATCGACCCGGCCGGGCGATCCTGCAGACCTATCAGCCCGACCATGCCGTGATCCGGGCGGTGGCCAGCGGGGACGGGGAGACCTTTTACGCCGAGGAGCTCGCGATGCGGCGCCGGTTCGGGTCGCCGCCGTTCGGCCGCCTGGTGAAGCTGACGGTCGCCCTGCCCGATCGCGAGGCGGCGGAGCGCGAGGGCGAAGCGATGGCGGCACGGCTCCGCGAGCGGGCGTCGGAGCATGGCACCGTGATCCTCGGGCCCGCGCCGGCCTACATCGCACGGCGGAACGACCGCTGGCGTTACAACCTCGTCCTGCGGGGCGATGACCCGGTGAGAACGCTCGGCGGCGATCCCGGCCCGCCTTGGTCGGTCGATGTCGACCCCGAGTCGCTCCTGTAGTCGCCCGCTCCGGTCGGTCAGTCGATGTCGCGGCGGTACGCTACGAGCACGCCCCCGACCATCCGCTCGAGGCCCTGCAGGCATTCGAGCTGGCTCGTCTCGAGTTCGACCGGATGCAGGCCGTCGGCGACGGTCTCGGGATCGACGGTGCCCCACGGGCTCGGCGCGTAGGCCATGACGACGTCGGTGTCGAGGGTGCGCTCGGCTTCGTTGACCAGCTCCAGCTGGGCGGGCTCCAGGTCCGCGAAGGTCCATCCGTCGGCGCTCATCGCAGGTCCTCCAGCAGGCGACCCCGGTGGGCGGGTCGTCCGTCGCACCGATGATACGCCCGGGACGAGCGGGTTCTCGCACCATGACATCGTTCGTGCGACGATGCGCTACCCAGAGGAGGACATCCCACATGACCGACCCGACCACCCCGCAGCACGATCAGCCCGTCGAAGGCTCACGCAGCGACGCTTACACCCGGCCGGACGACGGCAACCTCGGCGGACCCGACACGGCCCCCGACGCAGGTGCGACCGCCAAGGCCACGGACGTCTTCGAGACGATCCGGGACGCCGTCGAGGACTTCGCCGAGAAGGCCACGCCGGTCGTGCGCCAGATCTCGGTCAAGGCCGCCGAGGTCGTCGCGACCGCGGCCGACAAGGCCGCCCCGTTCGCACACAAGGCCGGCGAGGCGACGGCAGAGGCCAGCGGCCGGCTTGCCGAGAAGTCACGCGCCTGGGCCGCAGGCACCCGCGAGTCCCTCGGCAGCGACCCCCTCGGCAGCGA
>CAZFXH010000190.1:0-7216 GCA_964522905.1 uncultured Anaerolineaceae bacterium | reverse complement strand
GGGACGAGGTGGACGATCGTGGGACCGGCCGTCGGTGTGGCCGCTGTCATCCGCTCGCTGCCTCGCCGCCGATCTCGATCCCCCGATCGAGCGCCAGGCGCGCAACCATTCGCTGGCAGGTGACGATATCGGCGCGGCCGTGGGCGATCCCAGACCGAGCCGGCACGCCATCCGTGATCATCGACGCGAAGGCCAGGAGCTCGCGCTCGAATGCCTCCTCGATCGAATCGAGCAGGACGCGTCGGCGGGTCTCGCCGCGACCGGTCGACACGACAAGCGCGGTCGGTTCGCGGAGGCGGTACGGCGACGGGAAGGAAAGCTCCACGGACCCGTGCTCGTAGTGAAGCCGGACGTCCTCGCGGTAGGCGGGATACTCGGGCAGGAACAGCCAGCGGATCGAGAGGCGCGCTTCGTCCGCCAGACGACCCTCGATGGCGACCGACGGCGGCCATGCATCGTCCGGCCACACGTCGACCCGATCGATCGCGACGGGGTCGCCCGCGACCGCACGCACGACCGCGAGCTCATGGACGACGCTGCCGAGCAGGATGCCGCTGTAAAGCCGGCCCAGCGCGGGCGCGGCGGGGCCGAGCGCGTGGGCCTCGAGCTCATTCGAGCTCTGGCGAGGCAACGCAAGGGTCGCGGTGTCGATGTCGTCCGGTGGCGGCAGCAGGTGGGCGTGCGCGAGCTGGCTCTCGCTTGAGGGGTGGAGGACGGTCACCTCGACGGCCCGGAGTGCCCCCATCGGCGCGTCCGCATCGTGAGCGACCCGGACGGCCTCCTCGACGGCCGGGTCGAACAGCTTCATGTACCCGAGCATCAGCCGTTCCCCATCGTGGTCCGCGCCCTCGACGGCGGCCAGGCGATCGGCCTCGGCACGTGTGACGGCCAGCGGCTTCTCGCAGAGCACGGGGAGCCCGCGCTCCAGGGCGGCCAGCGCGACATCGCCGTGTGAGCCGGAGGTCAACACGATGAGGCCATCGAGCTCCACGCTCTCGAGCATCGTCGCTACGTCCCGGTGGCGATGGTCGAGGGGGATGCGGTAGCGCTCGCCGAGGGCCGTCGTCAGATTCGCCGAAAGGTCGCAGATCGCCGCGAGCTCGAACGTTTCGGGTAGGCCCGCGATGATGGGCAGGTGGACGGCCTGGGCCACGGCTCCGAGGCCCGCGATGCCGACGCGCAAGGGGCGGCGCGCCGCCCGAAGGGAGGGGGATTGGGCCATCGTCGCGGAGTATACGGGCGAGCCGAGCCGTGCAACGCGGCCGGCGGATGAACTCGTCTTGACCGTCGCACGCGCCCTCCGGCAGACTCGCCGCCATGTCCGACGTGTCGCGCCCCGCGTCCTCGCTTGCCCGCTACGGCACGGAATGGTGGCGTGAGGGGATCGTCTACCAGGTCTATCCCCGCAGCTACGGCGACACGAACGGGGACGGCATCGGCGACCTGGCCGGGATCATCGAGCATCTCGACCATCTCGGCCCGGACGGACTGGGCGTCGACGGCCTCTGGCTGTCGCCCATCTATCCGAGCCCGGGCCTGGATGTCGGCTACGACGTCAGCGACCACGCGGCCGTCGATCCCGTGCTGGGGACGGAGGAGGACTTCGACCGGCTCGTCCGCGAAGCCCACGCCCGTGGAATCCGGGTGATCCTCGACCTCGTCATGAACCACACGAGCGACCAGCACGCGTGGTTCCAGGCCAGTCGCACATCCCGAGACGGTCCGTACGCCGATCACTACATCTGGCGCGATCCGGCCGGTCGGGGGGCGGACGGCACGCCGCTACCGCCCAATAACTGGTTGTCCTTCTTCGGCGGTTCGGCGTGGCAGTACGAGCGGGCCCGCGACCAGTTCTACCTGCACACGTTCCTTGTCGAGCAGCCCGAGGTGAACTGGCGCAACCCGGCGGTCGAGGAAGAACAGCTCCGGATGGTCCGGGGCTGGCTCGATCGCGGCGTGGATGGCTTTCGACTGGACGTGTTCAACATCTTCCTCAAGGACCCGGACCTGCCGTCCAATCCCGAGATCGCGGATGCGCCGGCCGACACGAGCGCCTGGGACCGCCAGCAGCACAAGTACGACCGCGATCAGCCCGATTTCCCGGCCCTGATCGCGCGGTTCCGGGCGATCGTCGACGAGGTGCCCGGGCGCATGTCGGTCGGCGAGCTGTTCTACGGCGGCCCGGAGGCGTCGGCCAGCCTGTCCACCGACCGCCACCCGGTCTTCGACTGGGAGCTCGTGCGCGCGCCGTGGTCGGCGCAGGAGTCCCGCGACCTGCTCGACCGGCGCCAAGCCATCTTCGGCGAGGATATCTGGCCCACGGTGGTGCTCTCGAACCACGATCAATCCCGCCACGCCAGCCGCCTGTCGGCGTCTGCCGGAATCGACGACACCGACGCCGTCGCCCGTGCTGCGGCAGCGATCCTGCTGACGCTGCGGGGCACCCCGTTCCTCTATTACGGGGAGGAGATCGGGCTGCGGGATGTCGAGGTCCCGTTCGACGAGATCATCGACCCGCCCGCACGCCGCGTAGAGGAGGGCTGGGTCTGGTGGAACCGCGACAGCTGTCGATCGCCGATGCCGTGGGCGGGCGAGCCGGGCCACGGATTCACGACCGGGCGCCCCTGGATCCGGTTCAATGACGACGCGGATACCCGCAACGTGGTCGCCCAGGCGGCCGACCCCGACTCCGTGTTGGCGACGTATCGCCGTCTGATCGCGCTGCGACATGGTCGGGTCAGCCTGCGCCGTGGGTCCCTCCGCCGGCTGGACATCGGTGGGAGCGATGTCCTCGCGTACGTTCGGGAAGCCGATGGCGAGGCCACCCTCGTGGTCGCCGACTTCGGGCAGCAGGGTTCGACGATCGACCTCGGCCCCGCGGGCCAGGGTCCGTGGCGACCGGTCGGGGGGTCGCACCGGAATCCGAGCGCGCCGGCTGCGGCGGGCTCCCTCGCACTGCGCGGGCTCGAGGTCGTCATCCTCGAACGAGCCTGAAGGGCCTCGCCCATCCGCGACCCGCCCAGCCGCGACCCGCCCAGCGGGTCTACTGGCAGAGGACGTTTCTCATCGACCCGATGGGCGGGTGACGCGTGGCAGGAGCGTCAGGCCCGAGCGCCGGATGACTCGCCAGGCGGGCGGATCGATCGGTGAGGGCCCACGGAAGTGGGGTCGTCCGCCGATAGACCCGCTGGGCGGGTGGCCGGCGAGCGATCGCTCTCGGACGTGGCCACGCGACCAGTCCCTGAAGTCCCGGGCCTCCGGCCCCTGTGCCCTGCTACGATGAAGCCCGATCCTCATAAGCCCCGGGGAGTCCATCCGTGCCGCTTGATTTCCTGAAGCGTAAGAACGCCGCCGATGCCGCCGCGACGGCCGCCACACCCGCGCCCATGGGGTCCGCGGTGATGCCCGAGGAGGTCGTCGCCCAGGAATTCCAGCTCAAGCTCTACTACGCGGGCAAGACCAGCGAAGGGGTGCGGATGCGCGCCGGGCAGCAGGCGATGACGGATTTGCCGTCGATGCTGGTCGGGCTCGCGAAGGCCGAGATCGAGGTCGTCGAGCCGCTGCCCATCGAGTTCAGCCAGGCCACGCCGACGATC
Source organism: uncultured Anaerolineaceae bacterium (assembly GCA_964522905.1). Taxonomy (GTDB): domain Bacteria; phylum Chloroflexota; class Limnocylindria; order Limnocylindrales; family CSP1-4; genus SPCO01. The sequence goes on along the minus strand of CAZFXH010000190.1, from coordinate 3,620 downwards.
TCCCGCCCGTCCGAGGCGATGCAGTGGCTGAACGCGCACCACGTCCTCTCCCCGATCACCCGGCACGCGCTCGTCGTGCTCGAGTCGATCGACGCCATCGATCTGGCGTTCGATACGTTCGTCTGCTCGCTGCTTGACGGCGAGGTCGATACGAGCGGTTATCCCGAATACAACGCCGTCCTGGGCGGTGTCGCCGCCCACTGGGACGAGGCGACCGGCGACATGATCGTCCGGGCGGTCGTCGGCTGGGGCGGGCGCGGGGTCCGCGGCGACACGGACCGGATCGGGGCGAAGCTGCTGGCCGGGATCCTCACGAACGTCCTCGCAAACCAGTACGCGATGGGTCTCACGGCAGTCGAGCGACCCATGCCGGCCGCGGGCCGAGGCGGGTTGGTCTGTGCCCACTGCGGATTCGCCTCGGCGCACGAGCGGGCGTTCTACTGCCCGAAGTGCGGCATGCGCCTCCTGCGCGGCTGACCCAGAGGCCGGCTCAGGGTGCCCCTGTACGACTATGTCTGTGCTGCGTGCGGCCGCCGCTTCGAGGTGATCCACGGGGTCCACGGCGATCCGCCGACGTCCTGTCCCCTCTGCGGGGAGGGCCCGGTTCGCAAGGCCATCAGCGCTCCCGCGGTCCATTACAGAGGCTCGGGCTGGGCGAAGAAGGAGCGGCGCGCGGCCGTCAAGAGCGGAGCGCCCAAGGGTGACGGCGACGAGGCTTCGACCGGCGCTGGCTCGCCGGCAGCTGATGACGGATCGTCCAAGGATCCGGGGTCGTCAGGTATGGAGGCTGGGTCGTCCGAGGTAGGCGCGGCGGCTGCCGCGACCGGCGATGCGTCCAAGACGACGGACAAGGCGTCGAAGTCGGGTAGCGCGGCTGCGAAGAAGCCTGCCCGGGATCGCGATTGATCCATGCCGTCCGCCGCGGATTGGATCACCCTGGCGGAGGCGCAGGCCGTCCTGGCTGCCGCGAACGTGCATTTCACGACCTCGACGATCGGCGGCTGGGCACGGGGCGGGCGGCTGCAGAGCATCAAGCTCGGTGGTCGCCGCTACGTGCGGCGCGGTGAGATCCGCGCGCTGATCGCCGCGCCTCGGCGCGTGCCGGTGGATTCGCTCCAGCCGGCCCTGTTCGAGGACCTGCGGGACTGACCCGCCGATCGATGGATCCGGCTGCGATCCTCAATCGGTTCCTCGACCGACCGCGGGTCGCTCTGTTGCGGGCTGTCCTCGACGTCTACGGTCGCGCGCCCGGGGGATTGCTGGCCAACGGACTGGCGTTCGCGGCGTTGTTCGCCGCGTTCCCGGTGGCCCTCGTGACGCTCGGCGTCGCCGGGTGGATCGTCGACGACCCGACGATCCAGGCACGGCTCGCACGGGCGATCGGCACGCTCGTCCCGCCGTTGCGCGATCTGGTGGACCAGGCGCTCCTGACGCTGTCCGATGGCGCCGCGTTGACGTCGGCCGTCGGCCTCATCGGTCTGGTCTGGACCGTCAGCCGGTTCTACGTGACGCTCGACGTCGCCTTCGCGCAGATCTTCGCGGATCGCCTGGAGCGGAATGTCTTCCGGAGGACGGCGAGGGGTTTCGCGTCGGTAGCGGGATTCGTTGGCGTCATCGCGGCCCTCATCGTCGGTGGCTCGCTCGCGGCCGCCGCTGAGGCGTTCCTGCCGTCATCGTCGCCGTCACTGGCCATGGTCGGCCGCGTGCTCCGTTCCGTGCCAGTGGTGGCCGCTATCGGCGTGGTCGTGATCGCCATCGTCTATCGGGTCGTGCCGCCGCGGAGTCCAACGTGGAACGCGATCTGGCTGCCGGCCTTGGCGGCGGGGGTCGGGATCGTCGCCCTCAGCCAGTTGTTCTTGTTCTTGGCACCCCGGTTGATCGGCGCGGCACTGGTCGCCGGCTCCCTGGCCACGGCCTTCATCGCGCTGGCGTGGCTGTCATTCACGTTCCAGGCGCTCCTGCTCGGCGCTGCCTGGGTGCGCGTGCGAGACGACCACTCGGTCGAGGGGGGTGGTTCCTCAGTCCTGGCGGGTGCCGCAGCGCCGGCAGAACCGAGCGGTCGCGGAGAGTGACAGCCCGCAACTGACGCACGGCTGTACGCCGCCCGTGGCTCGCGCCGTCGGGTCGGCCGATGTCGAGGCGACCTCGCGGGCCGATTCGGCCCACAGCGCATCGATCCCACCGGTGGGCTGCGCGGGGCGTCCGAGGAACGGAAGGCCGGCGGACGGCCGCTGCGACGGCCATTCGGGCTGGGCTGGCCACTCCGGTTCCGCGCTCGCAGCGATGGGTTCACTGCTGGGCTCGGCGGTGCCGGGCACGGTCGGGGCGGTTGGCGTGCTGTCCGGGGCGATGGTCTGCCAGGTCGGTTGGGCGACGACGTCCGGGATCGCCGCCGCCTCGGCGGCGGCTGCAGCTGCAGCTGCGACGCGCGCGGCTTCCGCCTCGGCTTCGGCCTGGACCCGGGCAGCCTCGCGTCGGGCGGCCTCGGCTTCCGCGGCCGCTTCGGCCTCGGCCCGACGCCTGGCCTCGGCGGCTTCGAATTCGGCGCGCGCCGCGGCCTGTGCCTCGCGTCTTGCGGCCTCGGCCTGGGCCGCTGCTTCCTGCTCTGCGCGGAGCTGCGCGGCTTCTGCCTCGGCAGCCGCGGCAGCCTCCGCCTCTCGCCGCGCCTCGGCCGCCTCGAACTCGGCGAGCGCTTCGGCCTCCGCTTGCCGTCGGGCGGCCTCGGCCTCCGCGGCCGCCGCGGCCTCGGCCCGGCGTCGCTTCTCGGCGGCCTCGAACTCCGCCGCGGCTGCGGCCTCGGCTCGACGACGGGTCTCCGCGGCCTCGGCCTCGGCGATCGCTGCGACCTCGGCTCGGAGTCGCGCTTCGGCGGCCTCCGCCTCGGCGAGGGCCGCGGCCTCCGCTTGCAACCTGGCCTCGGCGGCCTCGAACTCGGCGCGCGCTTCGGCTTCTGCCTGGAGCCGGGCGGCTTCGGCCGCGGCAGCCTCCTCGGCTCGAGCCTGGGCTTCGGCTTCTGCCTGGAGCCTGGCGGCCTCGAACGCGGCTGCCCGTTCCGCCTCGGCCCGGGCTTCGGCTTCGGCCTGCCCTTCTGCCTCGGACCGCAGCCTGGCGGCTTCGGCCTCCGCTGCGGCGGCACCTTCCGCGGCCGCGATTTCGACCTCCGCGATGGCGGTCGCTGCCGCTTGCTCGATCTCGGCCTGAAGCCTTGCTTCGGTTTCGGGTTCGACGGCCTCGGGTGCATCCGTGACGCCAAGCCCGGCGAGCCTGGCCATCACGTCGAAGCCCTCGGGATCATCGGTCGCGCCGGCATCGGACGAAGGCGGCGCGACGCCGTCATCGACCGACGCGATATCCGCGGTCGGCCAGGCAAGGGTGTCGAGCGGGGAGACGTCCTCGCGCGTGTCCTGCACGGCGGCGTGGCCGTTCGTGCCGCTGGCGGTCAAGGCGCCGCCGGAGACATCGATATCAGGGAACGGGGCGCCGAGGATGTCCTGGCCGAGGAGGGGCGCGCACGACAGGCAGCGTCCTTCGGCGGTATTCCAGCAGTTGGCACACGTGTACTGCCGGCACGACATGCAGAAATTGAAGGTCTTGTGGAAGGCGTCCAGCTGCTGCGACGT
>CAZFXH010000189.1:0-1951 GCA_964522905.1 uncultured Anaerolineaceae bacterium | reverse complement strand
GGGACGCCCGCCTCGTAGGCTGCCGCCTCGCCGGCCTGGCGCATGATGATGTCGACCTCGGCCCGGGCTTTCGCGACCACTTCCTCGATGCGTCCGGGGTGGATCCGGCCGTCGGCGATGAGCTTGGTCAGCGCGATCCGGGCGACCTCGCGGCGGACCGGATCGAAGCCCGACAGGATCACGGTCTCGGGCGTGTCGTCGATGATCAGGTCGACGCCGGTCGCCTGCTCCAGGGCACGGATGTTGCGCCCCTCCCGACCGATGATGCGGCCCTTCATCTCGTCGGACGGAAGGTGCACCACGGACACGGTGTGCTCCGCGGTGTGGTCCGCGGCCACCCGCTGCATCGCGGTCAGCACGATGTCGCGGGCCTTGTCCTGGGCCTCTTCGCGCGCAGCGCGCTCGATGGCGCGACCGAGCTTGACGGCGTCGTGCTCAGCCTCCGCACGCACGGCCTCCAGGAGCATCGACTTGGCGTCCTCCGCGGACATCCCCGAAACGCGTTCGAGGGCGATGACCTGCTCGCCGATGGCCCGGGTCAGCTCTTCCTTGGACTTATCGATCTCGCGTTCGCGGTCGATGAGCTTGCGGTCGCGGCTCTCGAGCATCTCCGCGCGCTGATCGAGTTGCTCGTCACGCTGGACGAGCCGGCGCTCCTGCGCCGCAAGCTCGCCGCGTCGGGTCCGAGCCTCCTCTTCCGCCTCACGACCCAGTCGCAGCTTCTCGTCCTTTGCCTCGAGGATGAGCTCCTTCTGGCGGGCGCGGGCTTCCGCTTCGATTCGACGGGCTTCGGCCTTCGCCGCCTTCATGCCCTGGGATGCCCACATGCTGCGGGCCAATGCGCCGAGAATGGCTCCGCCGACGGCGGCCGCAAGGGCCACCGCCACGAGCGTCGTGGTGTCCATCGACAGTCCTCCCATCCGGACCGGGTTATGAGGCCGGACGCGTCACGTGTGCGTAGGCACGATCGCGACTCGGGAGGTGGCCGGACCCATGAATGGGGTCGAGCCCAGTCCCGCGCCGTCAACTCGACGGTCCGGGACCCCTTCGGTGGGACGTGATCGGCCGGTTTTCCGTCCGGGAACGCCAGTGCCGGCGGGCCCGGGAACGATCCTCGTAGCCTACGGCCGTCGGTTCAGAGGGTCAACCGAGGGTTAGCGAAGGGTTGCGTTCTCGCAACATCCGGGGGCGGCGGCTGGACGTAACGATGGGCCCCGGCGGGCCCGGCGTCGCGTGGGAGACGACGCGAGCGGGTCGAGAACGACGATCGGGGCCGCTCGGGGGCCGGGCGTCGCGTGGGAGACGACGCGAGCGGGTCGAGGACGACGATCGGGGCCGCTCGGGGGCCGGGCGTCGCGTGGGAGACGACACCTTCCTGACGCGAAGAAGCGGCGCCGCTTTCGCGACGCCGCTCCGTTGAAACGTGGGTCCTTGACCCGGAGGGTCAGTGGCCCTTCTTGGTCCGTGCCGCCTTGGCTGCAGCTCGCTCAGCCTTCGCTGCCGCGTGCGCCGCTGCGCGCTCGGCCTTCTTGGCGTCGCGGGCCGAGCTGCGCTCGGTCTTGGCGGTCTCGCGAGCGAGGGTCCGCTCGGTCTTGGCGGTCTCACGAGCGAGGGTCCGCTCGGTCTTGAGCACTGCGCGGAGTGCGGCGGCCGCCAGCTTCTCCGTCTTCGCCGCCTCGGCGTCCGACTCGTCGGCCTCGGCACAGGCGTCGACCGCGGGCTCGGTGACCTCGTCCTCGTCCTCGACTTCGGCGACGATCAGGTCGATCACCGGCTCCGTCACGGGCGCCGTCGGCTCGACCTCACAGGTGACATCCTGGTGGGCGATCCAGCTGACATAACCACCGTGGTTGCAGTTCGCGCCACCGATCCAGTCGCTGTGGGCGGCTTCGGTCGTGGAGATGACGCCGTTCGCGTCGGTATCGACGGTCAGCAGCTCGGCACGAGCAGC
>CAZFXH010000188.1:0-7661 GCA_964522905.1 uncultured Anaerolineaceae bacterium | reverse complement strand
AGCCGTCGGCGTTGAGGATCCGGACCGCCCAGACGCGGGCGCCCGGAGCCACGCCGACGACGCCGATGGTGTTGTCGAGCGCGGCGACCGTGCCGGCAACGTGCGTGCCGTGGCCGTTCTCGTCCTGCCACGCGGAGCGGTCGCTCGTCGAGCAGTTCACGCCGCCGACGACGTTAAGGTCCGGGTGCATGGCGACGCCGGTGTCGACGATGGCGACGTCCGCTTCGACACGTTCGTCCACGTTGTTGATGTTGGCGGTGGCCGATTGACGCGCACCGACCCGTGAGACCCCGGTCGGAGTGGTCTGGGCGGTGATGCCGATGACCTCGTCCGGAACGACGGCCACGACGCTCGGGTCGGACTGGACGGCACGTCGTTGCTTCGCATCGAGCTTCGCGGAAAAGGCGCGGAGGGCCTTGTCGAAGCGGCGATCGGCCTTGATGCCAGCCTGCTTGCCGTGGCGGGTGATGACCGCGGCGGTATCAGCCGTGGGGACCAGGATGACGATGTAGCGACCCGCCGCGATCGGGCGGCCCTTGGCGTCGGTGGCCGGTTCGCCAGCGGCTGGGGCCGCCTGGGACTCGGTCTGGGGGGTCGCGTCGGGTGCCGGTGTCGCCTCGGAGGTGGGCTCGGTGGCTTCCGTCTGCTGAGGGCCCAGTGTCGGGTCGGCGGCGGCGCTGGGGGTGGGCTCGGTCGTCGCGGCGGGCTCTGGGCTCGGGGTCAGTTCGGTCGTGGGCGTCGCGCTCGGCTCGGCCGACGGTTCGGTGCTCGCCTGAGGATCGGCGGCGATCGTCGGAACGACCATCACGAGGCTGAGGAGCAGCGAAACGGGCAGCGAGGCGAGGGGACGGCGCATGGCACTCCGGCTCGTTGGGGCGTGCGGAGGAGCCGGCAGATCGCAGTGACGTGCGCTGGACTCAGGGACAATCATGACCCCCGTGTCCAGCGGGGCACAGACACCCGGTGGTCAGGGTCCGTCATAGGCGACGGGTCCTAACCACACCAGACCCGAATGGACCATGTGCCGTCGCCATCTGGCGGCCCAGGGCGACTGCGGTTACTCGGCGGTGGCGCGGATCTCCGACTCGGCTTCGGTGACGCGCGCCAGGATGTTCGAGCGCATCGTGTCCAGGCCGGCCCACACCGCCTTCGTGGCGTTCGCGATGGAGGTCAGCTGCGACTTGAGCTGACGCACCACCTCAAGCTGCTCGCGGATCGCCGTGAGGGCCGTCCGGATCGCGGCGGCGTCCACGTCAACCTCCCGCTCGACGAGGGAAGCCAGGCCAAGGAGTCGAGCGAGCCGGATCGCGGCCTCGAGCGTGGCCGCCTCGGGCGCCTCGGGATCGATCACGCAGTACACGTCGCCCCCGACGACCGTGAACGGCGCGATCCCGGTGGGGGCGTGGGCGACGCTGAAGACCGCCACCGCGACCGCGGCACCACGGTTCTCGCGAGCCTCTCGCAGCTCGTCTCGCATCGCCCGCATCGACATCGGGCGGTCCTTGGCCTCGATGACGACCTTGAGATCGCACCCGCGCGCCACTCGCGCGTCAACGGTCAGCACGAAATCGCCCCGCTTCGACTTGAGCGTGGACCCCGTCTCGAACCCGGTCCGGTCGAGCAGGTCCCCGGCTCCCCGGGCGATCTCGGCGAGCATCGACTCGAGCAGCTCCTCGAAGTCGGCACCCTTGGCCGCGGACCTGGCCCGCTCAGCTCCCCGGGCGGCGGCCGCGGCCTCGATGGCGATGAGGCGCTCCTCCAGCCCCTTGAAGCCCGCCGCGATCTCCTGGCGGAACTGGTGCATGGGCGAGTTCAGCCGCGTGGGATCGAGCAGGTGGGCGAGCTTGGACGCATCGCCATCGAAGTAGCGCTCCAGCATCCCGCCGATGCGGCCGATCGCGCTGTCTCGCTTGGTCTCGTCGAACAGCTCGTCCACCATGGAGCGCAGGGCGCCACGATCGCCAAGGAACTTCTCGAGCGTGCGTGGCAGGCGCCCGTCGCCGTCCGCGAAGTTCGCGCGAAGAGTCTGCTCGAGCGCCGCGGCGGCACGCTCGTTGACCTGCTCCGCCTGGCGGACCATCCGTTCGAACTCCGAGCGGACCGCATCGACGTTGACGGTCACCCCGGCGTCCTGCAGCGCGATCAGTCCGATGCGCAGCGCCCGCTCCGCGAGCGGACCCCGCTCCCCCGCCGGGCGCTCCCCCAGGAACGCGGCGAGGGTCGGGTCCGACAGGGAAAGGCGCTCGACGACGATGCGGTCGCCTTCCACGCGGACGGCGGAGTGGAGCGGGACGACAACGGCTTCCATGGGAGCAACGTAAGGCCCTCCCGTGACATCTAGCCTGTCACGACTGCGAGCAGGGGTGGCGTACGATGTCCGGGATGCACGGTCCCCGCTCGTCAGTTCCGTCTACCGTCCGCCGATCTGCGCTTTTCGCAACCTTCGTCCTCGTCACGGCACTCTTCCCCGTCGGGATCTCCGCCGCCGATCCGCCCTCGCCCGAAGCCGCCGACCAGGTCGTCGTTCGCTACCGGGCCGGCACGACCAAGGATGAACGGCAGGCCGTGGCGCGCGCGCACGGTCTCGCGAAGGTGCGCGGCAGCGTCAATGGCCGAACCGAGGTCGTCGTGGCTGAGGGTCGATCACCCGCGACCGCGCGTCGCCTCCTCTCGGAGGATCCCAGCGTCGTGGCGGTATCACCGAACAGTTGGCGCGATCTTGATGACGACGTCACCGACGAGCCTGGCTTCGGCGTGTTGTGGGGACTGCATAACACCGGCCAATCGATCGATGGCACAGCCGGAACGGCCGATATCGACCTCGATGGGCTGGAGGCGTTGCGGATCGAGCGCGGCGACCCGGCCGTCGTCGTCGCGGTCATCGACGATGGGATCGATTTCAGCCATCCGGATCTCGTCGATCGCGCGTGGGTCAACGCGGCTGAAGCGACCGGAGTCCCGGGCGTCGATGACGACGGCAACGGCTACGTCGATGACATCAACGGCTGGGACTTCTGTGCCAACGACGCGTCGGTCGCCCCCGCCAGCGGGGACGGGCACGGCACGCACGTAGCCGGGACGATCGCGGCGTCACTGAACGGCGAGGGCATCGTCGGTGTCGCCCCAGGCATCAGCGTCATGGCCCTGCGCACGTTCGCCCATGGGGCTTCCTGTGACGACGGCGACCTCGGGATCATCGCCGCCATCGACTACGCCGCGTCGTTCGGCGTGCCGATCATCAACGCATCGTGGAGCGGGTCCCTTCGTAGTTTCCCGCTCGAAGCTGCGATCTCTGATGCCAGCGACACCTTGCTCGTCGCAGCGGCCGGTAACCAAGGCTCGAATATGGACGGCGGTGGCTTGCGCGTCTATCCGGCTGCCTCGCCCAACGCCAACATCCTGACGGTCGCCGCAGTCAACCAGTCGGGACTCCTGCCATCCTTTTCGAACTACGGAACGACGTCGGTCGATATCGCGGCACCTGGTCAGAACATCGTGTCGACCGTGCCGGGCGGCTACGGCATGTCCGGCGGCACCTCGATGGCCGCGCCGCACGTGGCCGGCGTTGCCGCCCTCGCACTCAGCGTCATGAGCGGGTCGCCCACGGCCACCGCGCTGCGGGCGCGAGTCCTGTCGACCGGGCAACCCCTCGCCGCGACCGCCGGCAAGACCGTGACCGGTCGGCTCGTGAATGCGTTGCGGGCGATCGATTCGGTGGGGCCTGTAGCCACGCCGATCAACCGCCACGGGATCAACGTCGGGACGATCATCGGCTCGAGCGTGAGCACCACGATGACCTGGCCTGCGGCGACGGACGCCCTGAGCGGCGTCCGGGACTATGCGGTCAAGCGCAGCCTCAACGGGGTCTGGTCGACGCTGCAGACCGGCCTCACGGTCCGCAAGTACAAGCGAACGATGGCGTTCGCGGCACAGACCAGATTCCAGTTGCTCGCCCGCGACGGTGCGGGCAACTACGGCCAGGGGGCGATCGGCCCGATCGTCACGGCCACGCTCCTCCAGGACGGGACGTCCCTCGCCAAGTACACAGGCACCTGGTCGAACGTAACCCTCTCGTCGGCCAGCAACGGACGGCTGCACCGCTCGACCCGGTCGGGCTCGACAGTCACGTTCAAGACATCGGCCCGCGCCATCGCGATCGTCGCTCGGCGCGGCCCGCTCAACGGCAAGGCCAAGGTGTATGTCGATGGCGTCTACAAGTCGACGATCGACCTCCGCCGATCGAGCTACCAATCGAGGGTCGTCGTGTTCAACACCTCCTGGTACACGACGTCGACACATTCGGTGAAGCTGGTGGTGGTCGGCGGCACGGGTCGGGTCGACGTCGACGCGTTCGTCTTCCTGCGCTAAGGGTCGCGCGCGCCGCGCGAGCTCAGCTGCCGCGATAGGTCGTCATCGAGAACGGCGCCAACAACAGCGGGATGTGGTAGCTGCGCTCCGCGTCCGTCACGCGCAGGTCGACCGCGAGCTTCGTGAAGAACGAGCCGCCCTCGTGGGCGATGTCGAACTCGAGCCGATAGTCGCCGGTCTGCAGCGGTCGATCCAGCAGGTCGGCGATGCGGCCGTCGGCATTCGTCAGCGCCTGCGTCATCCGGATCGGCGCCGCGGCGACATCGAGTCGATAGAGCGTGACGTGGACCCCGGCCGCCGGCACCCCACGTTCCGTGTCGAGGACATGGGTGCTGATGGTGGGTCGCGCGGGTTCGTCGCTGGCCACGGGTCGCTATCCTCCGCGCATGGGAATGTTGCGAATCGAGGTGGGCGACCTCCACTTTAGCGCCCGATGGGAGGCGGCGGCCCCCAAGACGATCGAGGCCATCCGCCGGATGCTGCCGATCGACTCCAAGCTCATCCACTGCCGCTGGACCGGCGAGTCGACCTGGATCCCGTTCGGCGACTTCCGGCCGGGTCTCGAGTACGAGAACCACACGTCGCACCCGGCGCCGGGCCAGCTGGCGATCTACCCGGGCGGCATCAGCGAGTGCGAGATCTTCTTCCCGTACGGGGGCTGCACGACGGCGTCCAAGGTGGGACAGCTCGCGGCGAATCACTTCGCCTCTGTGGCGGGTACCGGCCCGGACGACGACTGGCAGGACCGCCTGCGCGAGGTGGGGCGGCGCTGTCTGTGGGAAGGTGCCCAGGCGATCCGGATCACCGAGGTCGACGGCTAGGCCCGGTGACGGACCTCGTCATCCGTGGCGGCACGGTCGTCACGGCGACCGAGTCCCGGCGGGTGGATGTGGCCGTCGATGGCGGGATCATCACGGCGATCGAGCCCGATCTGGGGGGTCCTGCGGCGGGCGCGTCCCGAGTCATCGATGCGACCGGGATGCTGGTACTCCCCGGCGTGGTCGATGTCCATACGCACACGCGGGTCGCATCGGATGCCGAGCCCGATCGGTTCTTCCAGGATTCCGTGGCCGCCGCGTACGGCGGCACGACGTCGTTCCTGTCGTTCAACAACCCCGGAACGGGCTCATCGCCGGAGGCCGAGCGATCGCTGCGGACCGGGCTGGCGGAGTGGCGAGCTGCCACGAACGGGGACAGCGCGATCGACTTCGGGCTCTCGCTCGCGGTCTCCGGTCACGCCGACGACCCACTGGCCGAGCTCCCGGCCACGATCGAGGCGGGCGTCGCGACGTCGAAGGCGTTCATGGTCTTCGACTTCCGGCTACCAGACCAGGCGCTCTTCGACGCCATGCGTCTCATGGGCGAGCACGGCGGGATGCTCCAGGTCCATTGCGAGGATCCGGTGCTGCTCGACGCCGCCGTCGCCTCATCGTTGCAGCGTGGTGACGTGTTACCGCGCTACCACGCTACCTCGCGACCACCGTATGTGGAGGCGGTCGCGACGGCCCGGGCCATCGCCTTCGCGCGGGCGACCGATTCGCCCGTTCACGTCGTTCACCTCTCATCGGCAGCCGCGCTCGACGAGGTCCGCCGCGCGAAAGCGGCCGGCGTCCGGGTCACCGCCGAGACCTGTCCCCACTACCTCACGCTCACCGACGACGAGTACGACGAGCCCGACCCCACCCGCTGCGCGTGTTATGTCATCTCCCCGCCGTTGCGGTCGGCCGCCGACCGGGACGCGCTGTGGACCGGGCTCGCCGACGGGTCACTGGACCTGGTCGCGACGGACCACGTGCCCGATCGAGTCGGTATCGAGAAGGCCGAGGCCGCGAAAGGGATCCCGTTCGACAAGATCAGCAACGGCGCGCCCGGGATCGAGACGTTGCTCGCGCTCGTCTACAGCGGGGGCGTGGCCCGCGGGCGCCTGACGATCGAGCGGATGGTCGACGTCCTCGCCACGACGCCGGCCGCCCGGTTCGGGCTTGCGCGCAAGGGAGCCATCGAGCTTGGGCGCGATGCCGATTTCGTGATCTTCGACCCCGAAACGACGCGGACGGTCCGCGCGACCGACCTCCATCACACGAGCGACTACACGCCGTACGAGGGCATGAACGTACGTGGCGCGGTCCGCGATGTGCTCGTCCGCGGTGTCGATGTCATCCGTGGCGGCACGTTCGTTGGCAGTCGCGGCTCGGGCCAGTTCATCGAGCGAGGCGTGATCTCGGGCTGATTCGGGTTCGATTCGCCGGGCTCGCTCGGCGCCCGGGCCAGGCCGCCTGGGAGCCACACCGCCGGGCGATGCACAGTTCTGCTCGGCCGCCCCGGCCGCCCCGCCGGGCGATGCACATTTCTGCCCGGTCGGAACAACCCTTGGTCGCCGATGCACCTCGGCTGCATCGCCACTCTTGCTAAGTGCCTGGTAAGGGCCTCTCTCTAGTCTTCGGTGGATGGCGTGGGATCCGGCAGAACGACTCGAGCGAGATGCCGAGCTCCAGCGCGGCTGGGAGATCGTCGGCGCCATGGTCAAACGGCGGCGCACCTTGATCGGCTGGTCTCAGCGCGACCTCTCACGAGCCTGCGGACTCGCGCAGTCGGCGATCTCACGCCTGGAGACCGGCAAGCTGTCGGGTGTGCGCTTCGGTCGATTCGCTAGGCTCGTCGCGGCGATGGGCGGGTTGGATCCCACTGCGCCGCATCCGCCCCGAAGGTACTCGATGTTCGACCGCTGGAGCTGACCAAATGGCACTCACCCACGACCTCATGGTGGTGATGCCCGCCAGTGATGCCGCAGAGGTGCATCACCCGACAAGGGTCGCTCCCCGGAGCGGAAGGTGCATCACCCGACAAGGGTCGCTCCTCCGGAGCGGAAGGTGCATCACCCGGCCGTCCGACGCACGCTGGGCTTCCTGCGCTCCTGACCGCGGCCGGGCCGGCGGCAAGGCTGGCGGCCGGGCGGCGGCATGGATCGGCAGGCCCGCGCCCGCCCGGACTCAGTCGAGTAGCGGGTACGCCCGCAGCGTCAGGAACTCCGCGAACTCGTCGCCGAGGACCAGGTGGTCCAGCACGTCCCACGCGTCCTTGAGACGGCCTTCGCCTACGCCACCGAGGCGGGCGAGCTCCTCGTCGCGGATGTGCGCGTACCGCTCGACCGGCAACAGGCCGCGGGTCCGCCACAGCCACAGCTGGGAGCGCGCGATCTCGGCGGTCGCAGCGTCCTCCATGAGGTTATCGATGGCGGCGGCGCCGGTCCCGCCCAGCCAGGCATCGAGGTAGGCGAGCGCGACCCGGATGTT